>CANHEC010000346.1 GCA_947459455.1 Chitinophagaceae bacterium | reverse complement strand
TGATGGGCCAGCTGCACGACAAGCTAAAGGCCATAGGCTACGAAGGGCATGCGCTGGAGTTGTACCTGGTACGCCTGCTGTTTCTGCTATTTGCCGATGATACGGGCATTTTTGACCGCGGCAGCCTGTATGACTACCTGCGCAATAATACCCGCGAAGATGGCAGCGACCTGGCCATGCACCTCGCCAGCATTTTTGATGTGGTAAACCGTCCGCCCGAAAAGCGGCTGAAAAACCTGGACGAAGAGCTGGCCCGCTTTCCGTACATCAACGGCCGGCTGTTTGAAGAGCAGCTGCCGCCAGCCTCGTTTGACAGCGATATGCGGCGCATGCTACTGCAGGCCTCGCAGCTCGACTGGGGCAAAATCAGTCCGGCCATATTTGGCAGCCTGTTTCAGAGCGTAATGGACCCCAAAGCCCGCCGCAACCTGGGCGCCCACTATACCAGCGAAAAAAACATCCTGAAGCTGATTGGCCCGCTCTTTTTGGATGAGCTGAAAGCCGAATACCAACAAAAACGCAACAATAGGAACGAGCTGCGCCGGCTGCATGCCCGCATGGCCGACCTGCGCTTTTTAGACCCTGCCTGCGGCTGCGGCAACTTTTTGCTCATTACCTACCGCGAAATGCGGCTGCTGGAAATGGACATTGTAAACGACCTGCTACAGGGCCAAACCGTGACCGATATAGGCAGCTATTTTTTGCTGGATGTAGACAAGTACTATGGTATAGAATACGAAGAATTTCCCGCCCAGATAGCGCAGGTGGCCATGTGGCTGATGGACCACCAGATGAACCTGCTGGCCAGCCAGCGCTTTGGCGACTACTATGTACGCCTGCCGCTGCGCAAAAGCGCCACCATCAGGCATGGCAATGCGCTGCGAATAGATTGGCAGAGCTTGCTGGCACCTGCCAGTACCGTGACCGTGAAGGCGGAAACCGCCAATGTGTTTATGGTAGAGGAGCCGCCGGGCGAATACCAGACACTGAATGTATATGCCCGCAATATCAACCTGAACCCAGCCGCACCGGCACCGGACACCAACCTTCGGTTTGATTATATCATGGGGAATCCGCCGTTTATTGGGGGAAAATTGATGAGTGATGCCCAACGCCGGGACATGGCTAGGGTGCTAGGTGGCGTAAAGAATTACGGATTGCTGGACTATGTATGCTGTTGGTTCTACATCGCGAAACACTACACCGAAAAACATGGTTGCGAATATGCCTTTGTAGCCACCAACTCAATCACCCAAGGCGAACAAGTTGGTATTTTATGGCCTGCAATCCTCACATCAAGCCTGCAAATACGATTTGCGCACCGATCATTTGTCTGGAATAATGAAGCGAAAGGACAGGCAAACGTGCATTGTGTAATTATTGGCCTTACGCCAAACCTATCCAAATCGAAAACAATTTTTTCAAGTCGTGGCGTCATGCCCACAATCGAATCAGCAAAACATATCAATCCTTACTTAATCGATTTCAAGAATGTTTTTATCACAAATCGTCAAACACCAATATCTTGTACTTTACAAATCGTTACGGGTAACAAACCCATAGATAATGGCCATTATATCTTCAGTGAAAATGAAATGGCGGCGTTTGTGGCAATGGAGCCCAATTCCCTCAAATACTTTCAGAAGTTTAAAGGTTCACTTGAGTTCATTAACAATACCCACCGGTGGATTCTTTTTCTTAAAAACATAGAACCGAACGAACTACGGCAAATGCCGCAAGTAGTTTCTCTTATACAAAAAGTTAAAGAATACCGCCTTTCCAGCGAAAGTGAGCCAACGAAAAAACTGGCGTCGACTCCGACAAACTTCCATACGGAATTTATACCCACCGGTCAATACTTGATACTGCCGGAGGTATCATCCGAACGTCGACTTTACATGCCAATTGGATTTTGCGGCCCAGACATATTGCCAAGTAATAAGCTAAGAGTTATTCCACAAGCAAGTTTTTATGACTTTGGCGTACTCACATCCTTGATGCACAACGTTTGGATAAAAACAGTTACTGGGCGAATGAAATCAGACATTTCTTATTCAGTAAAGCTAACGTTCAACAATTTCCCCTGGCCACTCAACCCCGCCGACAAGCAAAAGCAAGCCGTAGAAGCGGCAGCGCAGGCGGTGCTGGATGCCCGGGCCCAGTTTCCCAACAGCAGCCTGGCCGATCTGTACGACCCCAACACCATGCCACCCATCCTCGTAAAAGCCCACCAGGCGCTTGATAAAGCCGTGGACCTTTGCTACCGCCCCCAGCCCTTTGCCAGCGAAACCAAGCGCATCGAATACCTGTTTGAGCTGTACGATCAATACACGGCCGGATTGTTTGCAAAAGAGAAAAAGAAGAAGAAATGAACCAAACACTTCAAATTCTATCGAGTGCTAGCATCGGCACTATTGTTGGCGCATTGGTTACTTTCTGGGGCAACCGCTGGCTGGCAGGCGTAAATCATCGGCGGGCTACTAATCAGTTTCTCATTGAAAAGAGAATTGCAGCATACAACGAAGTAGAAAAAATTATCACAGCACTAGATGAGAAAATCATCGTTCAGAATGCGCAGGATGGAAAGATTACTTTCCATGGATATCGGCTGTTAACAACAAAGCCGCCCGAGATTGCGCATTGCAGCACTGTATTGGGGTATTTTGCCAAATACAGCTATCTCAAATTATGGCTTTCTCCAGAAATAGATGAATGCCTGAAAGATGTATTTAATTTAGTTTATAAAATTGATATCGAACTTTCCACCATGTCGGCCACATCAGGTACTCACTGCATCTTGAACAATGAAGAACAGGAGCGGGAATTAAATAGCCTGGTGAAACAGGCGCTTGAACTTTTCTATCGTGACTGTGTGAATCTCAAAGATCTCAAGCGCTTTATAAAAAGTAAAAGGGTGTAAGAGGTAAGATCAAAGTAGAGCGTTCTTCGCAACAAAAACTGGAAGAAATCCGCAACTATGTTGTGGATTTCTTCCAGCTTAAATACTTGAAGTAATGTTAAACCAACTTGGCAAACAGGCTCTCTGCTACATTACTTCAAATAGCTGTATAGGAACACCGCCACAACCGAAATGATACCACCTAGAAGTAGCAACAACCTCGACCTATTTTGTGTGACCCCATCTTTAAAAAGGCTAATAAGTACGGCAGCCGCAAATACCAACCCAACAAACAAGCAAGCGTAGTAAATCCACTTATATTGTTCACTTTCGCGGAAAGAAGCGCCGGCGAGCACAGAAATTATAATTCCGATTGCCAACTTACCCCTTAGCTTTTGATTTTGCATAAGCTGAAGATTTAAAGAAGTGTGGAATACGATTCTATTTATTGTTGCACACACCGTGCTGCAGCAATATTACAGTTGTCTCCCTTAACAGCTTGCCAGGTAACTACGGCACCGTGGCACAAAACACCGCCGATCACTGACAAATCCGCTGCGCCGCAAGCAACATGCAGTAGAAAAGCCTCACTCGCAACTTCAACCAGGCAATTTGTTCTTTCTCTCTCACAAATAGCAGCTTTACGTGGATCCGCACCAACCTGCATTTTAGGATTTCGAAGAGTTGACTTTGGCTGTTCTTTGGCCTTTGCGACAAAACTCTTCAACTGGTTTGCCGAGACATTTGTAAAGTCATAATCTGCTTTTAGCTCAACCACCATAGCTTGAAAGCTAGTAATGCTTTTAATCATCTCCTCGGACGAAGGATAGCCCATAGCCTTAGCCAAAGCTGGAAGCTCATCTTGAGCAAGTTTATCATCAGCTGCAATAGCCCTAACAACCGAAATATCTTTAGCCTTAGCGGCT
>CANHEC010000345.1 GCA_947459455.1 Chitinophagaceae bacterium | reverse complement strand
GGATTGAGGATGTAATAGGCGAAATAGAGAAACAGGTTTTTGAGAAAAATGGAACCGAGCATGAAGCTGCAGATCATGAGCAGGAGCTTCATGTTGTCATTGTCGGTTACCCGGCGGGCCCAGCTCATGGCACTGTTCAGCAGTTGGTCAATATTGCTATCGGTGCTGGCAGCCGCCATTATTTTGGACTGCCCCACGAAGATGAGCTCGAAAAAAGGCATGAGCATGCCGATGGACAAGGTAGAGAACACGGTGCTGAGCAGGATGAACAGGGTGTACAGCAGCAGCTGGCCGCAGTGTGGCCGGAGGTAAGCAAAAACCCGGGCGTATTTCTTCATGAACGCTTGATAAAAAAGTAAAGGCCACAAAAGTAGCTACTTTTACAGCCGTGGCAGGCCGCAGGCCTTGCTACTTCGGTGTTATTGTTTGGCGAGTGGGCTGGTGGCCGCGCCATTTCTTTTTTTTGAAAAAAACAAATGCCATGGAAGAGAGCAAACGACAGAAGCAGGTAGCAGCCCTGCTAAACGAGGAGCTGAGCGATATATTCAGGCGGGTGGGGCTGAACGTGATTCAGAATGGCATGATATCAATAGCGCAGGTGAAGCTGACGCCCGACCTGCTGGAAGCTCGTATCTACCTTAGCTTTTACAACATAGCCGATAAGGCCGACATGATGAAGCGGGTGCAGGACAAGGCCTGGGAAATAAAGCGGGAACTGAGTGCCCGGGTGGGCAAGCAGCTGCGCCGCATGCCTGAGCTGCAGTTTTTTATGGACGATACGCTGGACTACGTGTTCAAAATGGAAGCCCTGTTTGACCAACTGCACAAGGAAGAGCCCGGCAAGCCAACGCCGCCTGCCGAAGAAGCAGGTGCCTGACTGCCCGCTTTTTTACAACGTGTTCAAAAACAGTGGGTGCCTTGACCAGTTTTTTCGCCTGGCGATATTTCCGCAGCAAGCGCAGTACCAATGCCATCAATATCATCAGCTGGATCAGCGTGGTGGCCATTGGGGTGGTGACGGCTGCGCTGGTAGTGGTGCTAAGCGTGTTCAACGGGTTTGAAGACCTGGTGAAAAGCCTGTACGCCGATTTCTATACCGATATCAGTATAGCGCCTGCCCGCGGCAAGTGGATAAACGATGCCAACACCGTGCTGGCCCGGGTACGAAGCGAAGCTGGCGTGCTGCAAGCCGAGCCGGTGCTGACGGAGCGGGCCATTTTGGTAGAAAGCGAAGACAAAAGCATCGCCTGGCTGAAGGGGGTGCCTGCCAGCTATGCCCGCATGAGCGGCGTGCCGGCGCATGTGGGTCGTGGGCAATTTGCCCTGGGCACCGCTGAGGAGCCCGCACTGGTGCTGGGTGGCGGTGTCGAAAACTCGCTGCAAGTGTTGGCTGGCCAGCACCTTACGCCCATCACGGTTTATTTGCCTAACCGCACCGCCACCGATTTGTCCGATCCGCTGTCGGCGCTGCTGTCGGCCAATGCTTTTGCAGCTGGCAGCTTCTCTATTCAGCAGGAGTTTGACAACCAGTATGCTTTTACCAGCATTGAGTTTTTGCGGTATATGCTCGATTTGCCGCCAGGCGCCGCCTCGGCGGTAGAGGTAGCCACCAAGCCCGGTACCGAGGTAGAAGCCCTGGCCCGGCGGCTGCAGCAGCAGTTGGGTAGCGGCTACGTACTTAGGACGCGTTATCAGCAAAACCAGGCCCTGTTTGCGGCCATGCAAATGGAGCGGGTCATCATCTTTTCGGTCGCCTTTCTCATTTTGCTCATTGCCGCGTTCAACATTATCAGCAGCCTGAGCATGACCGTGCTGGAAAAGGAAAAAGACATTGCAGTGCTGCAGGCCATGGGCATGGCGCCGCAGCGGGTGGCTCGTATCTACCTCAAGCTGGCCGCATTGTTATCGGGTGTAGGTGCCGGCGCCGGCTTGCTGCTGGGCCTGCTGGTATGCCTGGGTCAGCGGCAGTTTCACTGGGTAAAATTGGGTGGCAATAGTTTCATCATCGACTACTATCCGGTGGCCATCCGCTGGACCGATTTGCTGCTGGTGGCTGGCATCATCGCTGCTATTGCCCTGCTGGCCGGCTGGTTGCCAGCCCGGCGGGCGGCATCCATTCATTTTTCGCTGCGCACAGCGGGTCGCTAAAAAAAAGATCGCCGGCCTTGCAGCCAGCGATCAGCGTTATGTCAACAAAATGTAGTGCCTGATTAGTAGTCACCCAGTGTTTCGGGTAGCTGAGCCAGGGCGGCTTCCAGTTGGGCATCGCTGGGCGCAATGCCGTGCCACTCGTGGCTGCCTTCCATAAAGTCGACCCCTTTGCCCATACCGGTTTTCATCAAAATGACGATCGGCTTGCCCTGACCGGTCTTCATTTTAGCGCTTTCGAGTGCTTGCACCACTGCGTCTACATCATTGCCATGCTCCAGGTGCAACACTTCCCAGCCAAAGGCCGCAAACTTTTCGGCCAGGTCGCCCAGGTTCATCACCTTGCTGGTGGGGCCATCTATCTGCTGGCCATTCCAGTCGATGGTGGCTATCAGGTTGTCTACCTTGTGGTGGGCGGCACTCATCGCCGCTTCCCAAATCTGACCTTCCTGCAGTTCGCCATCGCCATGCAGGCTGTACACCAGGTGGCGGTCATTATTCAGCTTTTTGGCCAAAGCTGCACCTACCGCTACGCTCATGCCCTGGCCCAGGCTACCGCTGGCAATGCGAACGCCAGGCAGGTGCTCGTGGGTAGTGGGGTGCCCCTGCAGGCGGGTATTGAGCTTGCGAAAAGTGGCCAACTCGGCTACCGGAAAATAACCGCTGCGAGCCAGGGTGGAGTAGTAAACCGGGGAAATATGGCCATTGGACAGGAAAAACAGGTCTTCGCCGGTACCGTCCATGCTGAACGGCTGCGGCTGGTGCTTCATCACCTTGAAATAAAGGGCGGTGAAGTAGTCGGTACAGCCCAGCGATCCGCCGGGGTGGCCGCTTTGCACGGCGTGTACCATGCGTACAATATCTCTGCGTATTTGGGTGGCTGTGTCTTTCAGCGAGGCCATGCGGTTCAAATTTTGGCGCAAAACTAACTGTTTGCAGGGTAGCTGCGCCCAAATTTCGGAGCGGGCAATATCGGCGGCCAATCTCCCCCTAAAGGATGATTTTCAATAAATAAGCCGGGCGGAGTATGGAAAAACCGGTCCGGATGTCTTTATTTTGACAATATCATGAGGGCAACAGGCGCTCCCCTGATCAGATAGCATTAACAACCAACCTGGCTAACCTCCACACCGCCGAAACTGCGACTGTATGATTGAGATGATCATGAGTTTTGCCCTCGCCTTTGGCATCAGCTTTTACGCTTTACCCGCCATCATTCACATTGCTGTAGAAAAAGGGCTGTACGATTTTCCCGACGAACGCAAGGTGCACCACAACCCCATACCGGCCCTCGGGGGCCTGGCCATGTTTGCCGGCTTCATCACCGCCTTCCTCTTATCGGTGGTGTTCAGCGGCAGCCATTTTGTGCTGCAGTACTTTGTGGCAGCGGCTCTCATTATGTTTTTCATTGGGCTGAAAGATGACCTGCTGAATATTTCACCTTTCAAGAAGTTTTTCGGCCAGTTGCTGGCGGCCTCTTTGTTGGTATTCAAAGGGGGGCTGGTGATCAACTCGATGGGAGGCATGCTGGGCATTTACGATCTGCCTCCTATTGCTTCGCAAATCTTCACCATCGCCACCATCGTGGTCATCATCAATGCTTTCAACCTGATTGACGGCATCGACGGGTTGGCGGGCAGCCTCAGTTTTTTAAGTGCGGCTCTTTTTGCCCTTTATTTTGCCATCAATG
>CANHEC010000344.1 GCA_947459455.1 Chitinophagaceae bacterium | reverse complement strand
TACTGAACCCCCATGCCACCGAAGCTATTCGCAGGTTGTATCCTGGCTTTATTCCTATGTCCGTCTATCCATCTGGCTGCACAAACCAGTGGTAATAGCTTTGTACCCCTGGCTCCCGGCTGCGATACGATCAATTTGCCGGTACCTGCCAACTGGGGTCGCCAGAACTACCAGCTGGGCAGTGGCAACACCGGTTACATGACCGGTACCAGCACTTTCGAAAACAAAGAGTACGCCCATTTTTTCGACCTGGGTGTTGCCTCGGCCAACCAATACCTGACCCGGTGTTACATCAACTTTGCCATTGCCGCATCGGGCAATCCGGCTAACCTGAACAAAACCATCACCATTCGGGTGTACGATGGCACCAGCAACGTACCTGGGGGTACCGTGCTCGGCAGCACCACCACCACCCTGGGCAATATCCGCATCGATTACCTGCTGAATGATCGGACCGACATTACTTTCCCCAGCCCCATTCTGTTGCCGGCCAGCAAAAAGTTCTTTATCGGGGTAGATATGAGCACCCTGACATGGAGCGGCGCCGGGAATAATAAAGACAGTTTGTCGATTTATTCTTCTACTGCCGGCACCACGCCCAGTCGCACCTGGGCCCGTAATCCACTGGCCTCGCCGCAGTGGTACGACCTGTTCAATGAGTTTTCACTACGCCTCTCGCTTTATATCCATCCTTTTGTAAGCCCCACGCCTACCTGCCAGGTAACCACTCCGGTGAGCCTGGTGCGCTTTGCAGGCAAAGCAGTAGCCGATGGAAATCTGCTTACCTGGACCACTGCATCGGAAAGCAACAACAAGGGCTTTCATGTGGAGCACAGTACCGATGGTAAGTTGTACCAGCGCATTGGTTTTGTACCGGCCAAAGGCGATGGCAACAGCCAGCTGGAACAAACTTATAGCTACACACACCAGCCGGCCACCGGCGCTACCGAGCACTATTACCGCCTGAAGCAGGTGGACAAGGATGGCAGCACCAGCTACAGCCAGCAAGTCATCATTCGGCAAGCCAAGGGCGGTTTGGCCACCTCTTGGGGCCGCTTATTTCCCAACCCGGCCCAGGGCCGCCTGCTGCTGGAGTGGAAGCAAGCCCCGGCTACCGGCACACAGGTGCGCATAGTGGATGCACAGGGCCGTGTAAGGCGCACTCAGCTGGCCGCAGCCGGCAGTGTTCAATCCATTATTGATATCAAAGACATACCTACTGGTCTCTATATTCTGCAACTGACTGATGCTAAAAACAAAACAATTGCGTCAGAAAAGTTTTGGGTAGAGCAGTAAAACCAATTCATAACAAGTAGTAGTAGCAACGCAAAACGTTCAGGCTGACCCTAGCTCTTAAACAGCGCCTAAACCGTTTTGTATGCGTCAAACCAATTTTTGGGCCCGGCTTCGCCGCCTTGCCCAGCTTATTCTTCGAAAAGGGCAACAGCCCGTGCCGGTACCTGTGCGGGTACACCGCATGGTGCCGGGCATATGCCTGCTGCTGGCGGGCGTATCCGGCTTTGGCCAAATAACCACCGACCAATTTAATCGGGGATTTGAAGACGGAAATAATACAGCCAACCATTGGGGTACAGATCCGATTTTTGGTACGGCTACCCTTACCTATAACTCAAATTTGTCTCGAACAGGGTCGTTTGCAGGACTGGCTAACACCACCGGCACCAATGCTGGAATCGGAGCTGCCGGGGCTCATATATGGATGAACAACTCCTACCAGGTATCGGTTCCAAACGGAGCCTTTGTGCACATGATTGCATGGGCCCGACGCGGTTCATTGAATAGTGCTAATACACGAATGATGTTGGGTATCAGAACTACTTCCAACTACAATAATCAACCGACCACAAACGTACCCACCAATACCTACGCCAGATACAACCACAGTATTCAAAATAACACAGGTCTTACCACCATAGCACGGCCATACTTCCGCACATTTTCTTCAAGTGGTGCTGCTATTGATATGGTGTATGATGATGTAGTTATTTATACCAGCAACAGCAGTGCTGCCGACCTTACTGACCCATTGCAGCCTGGCTGCTTTCTGGTCAACCGAACAGCCGCAACATCGGCCATCCTGACTTGGCAACAAGGTACTGATGCGGCTACGGGTGTTCAGGGCACCCTCGTATTGCGCACCACTAGCACCAGTGCATCAGCCCCAACATTGAATGATCAGGGCACCTACACGATTGCTACTACGCCGGCTGCGCCACAAGACGGTGTCAGCAGCATAACTACCGGCAGCTGGACTATTATTGCTGATCTGCCAGCTGGCACCACCACCTATACCGATAATTCTTTGGTAGCCGGTACCAATTATCGATATACTGTCATACACTACGATCTGGCATTGAACTACTCAGCAGGCGCAAGTCCAGTGAACACCGGCACAGCCGCCCCCGCCATCAACATCGCCCAAAGCGTACAAAACCTGATGAGTGCCAAGGCCACAGGCGGCCGCTTTGAGCCGGGCGATACCATTCAGCTGAATGTAGCCATGGATGTGGGCAGTGGTGGAACGGTGTTTAATGCCAAAACACGCATCTTCTTACCCGCCGGCCTTACCTACGTGCCCAACAGTATGCAGATCACAGATAACAAAGGTTTTCCATTCATTTCAGCCACAGCAACCGCCTCTGCCTGTTACAGTTATAGCCAGCCAGGCTCGGCTACCATCGCGGCCGGCAATGCGCTGACGGATGCAGCAGGAAACGACCGCGGTGTGTTCAATGCCGGTGGCGGGTTTGCTGATATCATTTTGGGCGAGCTACCCGGTGGTCAAACATTTGCGCAGCTCGAAGCTGGCAGTGCCGGCATGGTGGGCGGACGAATTCGCTCCTCCAGCCTTCCTTCTTTTTATGGTGGCCGATCTATTGTCATTGCCTCTATCCGTGCAGTTATTCCAGCCGGTACAGCCCCCGGTACAGTGTACGATGTTACATCGTCTACCAGCTACAATGTGCTGCCACTTACCACTCAATCGGCGCTGATCAACTACAACATCAATAGTACCAGCAACACAGCCAACTTCTTTCAGATTGTAGTGAGCGACCCCAGCCTACCCGCCTCTTACGCCAGCTTCGGGGCCAACCTGTTTACGCTGTATGATAATGGCACATTTGGCAACGGTACGGCTACTGATGGCGGTCATCTACTTGCCGGTACCCTGCTAAACCGACAAACGCCTGGTGGTGACTTTCCGCAAGATGGCAACTACATCATAGCAAAGAATACAGCCAATGACCAAACCCAAACCAGCAATACCGTTGCCAACAACAGTGCTCAGAGGGTCTTTACCCATTGGTATATATATGGCGACCACACTGGCGCCAGCGATGCCATCCAGGGAAATACCGCTGCCGCCGCTACTGCTAGTGGCGGATATGCGGTAGTGGTAAACGCTGACTATGTACCCACCCGGGTGGTCAACCAAACACTCACAGGACTTTGCCCGGGTACCCTCTACAACTTCAGGGCCTGGTTCAGAAATACCTGCCCCAGTTGTGGTGTGAACTCGAATGATGGCAACAACCTTCGCAGTGCCGTGAGTGACCCCCGCCGCCAGGGTGTACGACCCAACCTCACCTTTGACGTAGACAACCGGGCCTACTACACCACCGGCCCCATTGATACCGCCGACAACTGGGTGCAAAAGCAATTTGTGTTTTCGCCCAACGCCTTTGGTGATTTCAATTTCAGCATCCGCAATAATGCGCCTGGTGGCGATGGCAACGACTGGATGATGGACGATGTACGCATCATTACCCGCGGCCCCATTGCCAGCGTCAACGTAGATGCCAACCCTATCATTGATCCAAACCCCGCTGC
>CANHEC010000343.1 GCA_947459455.1 Chitinophagaceae bacterium | reverse complement strand
AGCCGGCCAGCTACCGCTACACCGATGCTACGGCTGCCGGCACCCAATACTACCGCCTGCGCCTGGTAGATAAAGATGGTACTGCTGCCTACAGCACGGTACTGCAGCTATCATCATCGTCGGGCGCTGCCACTGCCGGCCTGCAGTTGTACCCCAATCCCGTGCGCCAGCAGGTACAGCTGCGTACCACGCTGCGCCAGGGTACCGTGGTGCTCTTCAATGCACAGGGCGTGCCCGTATGGCAGCAGCAATGGCAGCAGGGGCAGCTCATCAATGTACCGGCCCTGCCCGCCGGCCGCTACCAGCTACAGCTGAGCAGCGGCAGCCAGCGCCTGCAGGTACCGCTTATTAAACTATAACCGCCAACCAGGCTTTCTCTTGCACGGCTGCGGCCCTGTCTGCCCCGCTACATACGCGGGGTGGGTGGGGCCGCGGTGTTTTTCATGGCTTGTCATTTCAACTAACATGCATTGCTGCTCGTGACAACAACTTGCAGGAATGCCTACCTTCCTTGCAACAAACCATTTGCATATGCTCAGGTACAATGCCAGCAAATACGATTTTTCGCCAGTGAGCCAATGCATAGCGCAGTACTATCCCATTCGGGAAGCGCTTAGCGAGGGCATGCTAAAAAATCACCCCGGGTATGCAGCTATTGGCACCTTACTGAGCCGCCATATTCACAACCATGAAGAGTACCAACAAACTTGGGAGAGCTTTTGCCAACAAACATCGGCCCGCCTGGGCTGCGCATACAGGGGTACCACCTACGGTCAGGCACCATCTTACAGCGCCGATTTTATTATAGCGCAACATCCACTCAATGGCCTCACCATTACCAGGCAAATACAACTGGCGGTCAGTTTGCTGGGTCCCTTCTACAGCGTGGTCGGGGCGGTACAGTGCGAGTCGGCCTATCCGCCCACACGCCACCAGTTCAGCACCCATTGTGTCATCGCCTCGCCAGCTGCTGAATATGCCGTGCTGTTTCAGGGATTGATGCAAGCCGTGGAAGCAGCGTTCCCTTCCTATCGGTTGCTGCCTTACTGGATACTCAATCAATCGATAGAGGGCTTGCGAGTGTACTACGATGATCAATACGATAGCAACCGGGTAAGTGATGCGCTGCTGAACGATCGGCTGCCGCGCCACCTCAGCATGGCCATGGGTGATGTATACTTTGGATCGGAAGCCTGGATACGCCCCGATTGGGACGGTACCGAAAATGTTTGGGTGGCCTTGCCGCCGGGCGCTACACCTGCCGACTATCCCGATCTGTCATGCCTGTCTTAGCTGAGGACCTATCTTCATAGCCCCCTTCGCCGGCATGCTATTCAATTTCGAAGTCAAAAGCGCCTTGTTGCTGCTGTGCTTTCTGCACGGTTGTTTGTTTGCCATTTTACTGGCAGTAAAAAGCCGCCGCGACGATGACCCCGCGGCGGGTTGGCTCAGTTTGTTTTCGGCCCTGGCCGCCTTGTACATAGCACCTTTTATGCTGGGCTATGCCGGCTGGTATGGTACCCCCGGCTACCGGCAGGTCCTGTTTTACGTGCCGTTTCAGCAGCTGCTGGCCTTGCCGCCGGTACTCTACTTCTACTTTCAGGCCCTGCTCGATCGGTCGTTTCGGTTTCGGCCTGTGCATGTTCTGCATTTGGTGCCAGCGGGCCTGTACCTGTTGTACAGCCTGTATATGTGGCTGGCCGATGCCTGGCTGCTGCCACAGCCCCGGTACTACGCCGATGGCCGCGACCGCGACTTTGATGCCTGGTACCAGCTGGCTGGCTTTGGGTGGCTGTTGGCCTACCTGCTGGCCTGCCTGCGCCTGTACCGCCGGTATCGCACCGCTACCCGCCAGCAGTTGAGCTATGCCGATGCAGTGCGGTTTAGCTGGGCGGGGCGCTTTTTGTACGCCCTCGGCCTGCTGCTGGCACTTCGCCTCGCCTTTTTTGTGCTCAATCCTGAGTGGGGTCAGTTTGGCCGAAAGTTTTGGTACTACGGCTGCTTTGGTGTGCTGCTCTATTACATTTCGCTGAGCGGTTACCTCAATACCATCCGGTCGGCAGTGGCGCTGCAGCCGGCACCGCCCTTGCCAGCCCCCCACCTGGCTGCCAGCAGTACCGAAGCAGTGCCAGCGGTACTACCCGACGACCTGTACCAATGGAAAACCGCCCTGGAGCAGCTGATGGACCAGCGCCAGCCCTATACCAATGCTACCCTGACGGTGCAAGACCTGGCTGACCAACTGGGTCTGCACCCTAAAAAACTCTCGGCCCTCATCAATGCCGGCTATGGTCAAAACTTTAACGACTACATCAACCAGTACCGCACCCGAGCCGTACTGGCCAAAATGGCGGCTGGCGAACACAACCTGCAAACCCTGATGGGGCTGGCTTACGATGCCGGCTTCAATTCCAAGAGCACCTTCAACCGCGCCTTTCTGCGGGTAATGGGTACCACGCCAAAGGCCTATTTGGAAAAATACCACCCGAAAAGCAGTGTCAAATCCTGATTTGAGGCGGCAGGCACCGGGTGCACGGGCAGTTTTGTGGCAAAAACACCGCATGCGCTATTTGTATTTGGTTTTGCTGTTGGCCGGCTTACTACCCCGCTGGCTTCCCTTACTGGCCCAGGCGCCCACCTTTGCGCTGCGGCGCCAGCTCGATAGCATAGCCACCCAGGATGTGCCTCCGGGCGCTCCCGGCATGGCCACTGCCATTTTGCACCACGGGCGGCTGTACTACCAGCGGGTAGCCGGCTTTGCGCAGCTGCCCGATAGCCAGCTCATTACGCCCGATAGTCGGTTCAACATTGCTTCGAATGCCAAACAGTACACTGCCCTGGCGGTACTTCTGCTGGTAAATGAGGGGCGCCTGCGGCTGGAAGATGATATTCGCCAATACTTTCCTGCACTGCTACCGGCCATTCGCCAGCGCATCAGCATCGGGCACCTGCTACAGCACCGCAGCGGCCTCCGCGATGTGTACGACCTGTGGTCGCTGCAGCAAATCACCTGGTGGCAACAATCGTATACCAACGCCGATGCCCTGGCCCTGTTGCAGCGGCAGCAGGCGCTCAACTTTGAGCCCGGTAGCCGCTACCTGTATAGCAATAGCAACTACATACTGCTGGCCCTACTGGTAGAAAAACTGCGGGGCCAGCCGTTTGCGGCCTACATGCAAGGCCTGTTTGGCCAACTGGGCATGCCCGCCACCCGATTTGAAGATGGGGCAACTCCGCTAGCCGGGCCCATTGCCGCGGCCTATTTCAACTTCAATACCTGGACCACCTACCGCTGGCAGTGGCGGGTGGTGGGCGATGGCAACCTGTTTTCGAGCCTCAACGACCAAATTCGCTGGGAGCAACTGTTGGCGGGCCGTGGCCATACTATGGTGCCTCTTGCCGTATGGCGCCAGTTGCAAAGCTTTCCGGATACGCCAGCCACCCAACCCTACGGCTTTGGGCTGGAGCGGGGCCTATACAAAGGGCTTCCCTGTGTTTTTCATGAAGGGGCTACCGGCGCCTGGAAGGCCACCGTGCTGCGTTTTCCGCAGGAGGGCTGGGTATTTTTAACCCTGGTAAACACGGGCAAAGCCATCCCGGCCATGCAAACCCGCCAGCTGGCTGATGCTGTGCTGGGGCTGCCAGCCAGCATAGCCGAAGCGCAGCCAACCGTACCCAATGGCCAACAGCTGCAAGCCGCCGAACTGGAGGGCGTGTACCTCACACCAGACTATTTCCGCTTTCAGTTTGTGCCCGAAAACGACCAGCTGCGGCTGCACCGCAATGGCCGCTCTGATGTAGTGCTGCAGCGCCGCGATGGCAATACCTGGCAGCAGGTAGGCGATAGTAGCTTTCAATT
>CANHEC010000342.1 GCA_947459455.1 Chitinophagaceae bacterium | reverse complement strand
TGATTATACTTCTTTGTCATGTGGTAATAACAAAGGTAGTTTTTCGGCTCCCTCCCTTTCTGGGCTCCGTTTCGCTTCGGCTACGCCTTCGCTTCACTCCGCCCAGAAAGGGAGAACTCCCCGTTGCACTTATTACTTGAACTTAGCTATTGTGAAATTCCTCTCTCAAATCTTCCCATTCTTTGCCCTTCACCAATAAGCTGGATTGTTAACCAACGGTTACCGTAAGGTTGCGTGGGCTGTTGCTTTTCAGGCACCGCTCCTGCACCAACTTGAGTTACAATTCCGAATAAGTCAATGTATCCAATTGGGATTTTTATAAAACTGCCGATTTGCCCAATTCTATAACCCTCACCGTCAACATAAGTGAGTCCTGAAAGAGACTCATTAGCAAGTGTAACACTCACGGTTGTGCCACTCACATCTTGAATCGTGCCTAAGTATGTTGACTTATTTTGCATCGTCTAGTTTGAATTGTTCCTTGCCAACTAGGGCTTGAAGAAAGTTTCCGAATTTGGCAAAATCTCCTAATTCTAATTGATAATGGTATATAGTTGTATCTGTCGTAGCCGGTGGAATTGCCTTTATCACTTCGGGTATTTCAGTAATTGCATCCCCTATATTCTCGTCTGCTAACGCATCTCGATTTACAACCTTCCATTCTCCCTGCTGTCCGCCAATAACTGCTTGGTCGAAAGTCCATACGCTTAGATTATACTTCCCCTTCGCGTAACTGAACGCCTTTTCATAATTGGCAGAATAATTTCCGAAAAGCAAGACTATTACCATGGCAGTCGGATTTGCTTTTAGAGCGTTTATAATCGTGTCATTCAGATGAATATCGCTGAATGAATACCCACATGTGATTAATACTGCCGATGTCTGTCGTAAAAAAGTATTGAGCCGGTCAATTAAGGCCAAGTATGGCATCTTTCTGCTTTGATCGTATTTCAAATGTGAAGGATGAATAATATAGGAATCACTTGCTTTAACGTTTGTTGAACGGTATACTTCATTAGTTGAATTGAGGTGCCAGTTTATTGAACCATGAACCTTCCAAAGTCGCGTCCAATGCTTAGGAATGAGGGTGTCTTCTATTGCCCTCAAATCAAAAAATGGTTGGCTTGATCCGACAAAACCGTCAAAATATGCAACCCCTGTTTCTTCAAATGCCTGCTCCGAAAGTAAATCGTAGTTCGTTGTAAAGCACTCGATAGGGGAATCGTTTCTGTCTATAAGGTGAATCCATTGTGCTAACTGAGGTACGGAGTTTCTTTATTTGGGAGAGATACGTTTGTCTTCTCAACAATGCTTTTGCATATATCCCTTTCTAAACCATTTAAAGCCGATTCTTTCAATCCTCTTACATGTTTAGCTCCTTTTGCAACTTGCTTCAGCCCACGAAGAAAACTTAAAATATCTTCAATATTTGGTTTCTCGGCCACAGCTGCATCTATTGACGTGTCACTTTTTCTGGATTTTATTAGTTCCTCAATAAGTATATCAAAATTTGATTTCCTCCCGCTTTTTCCTTTTAACTCGTCACTTACAAACTTTGTAAGGCCAGCAATATCGGGAATGAGTGGCGATTCTCCCATAGGCATCTTCACCGCCAATGGACAACCGGCAGCGAGGAAAAAGCCGAGTGGCTTTTTGTTTTGTGAAAGAGTTTGCCGCAAATATTTTATTTGTCGTATTGGATCGTGGTAATTGGCCATTTCAATTCACTCTTAAAAAAGGAAAAACGAATCAATCAATCAATCAATCAAGCAATCAAGCTTAAAAATTTCAACTGGTGCTTCCCGGGTGGAACAGCTTAGACAGCGTAAGCCATCGGACGTGAATATACAAAATCGATTTTCCGTTCACAAAAAATAGAACTTTTGCAAGAGATTAAACATCGCTATAAAATTTTGGATGTTCGTCAGGCCGACTCAAACAAGCCAATAATCTATATCATTCTTGATTCTATATAGTGTTGTCTACCAAATGGATATTCAGTTAATGGCCAATGCCTGCACTTTTCCCGTTCTTGCAAGACTTGGGAAAGGCTTCTTTCATATGGGCCGAATGCTGCCGCAGCATGTGCTGTTGTTTGCCTGCTGGAATATCAAAACTGATGTTTCCTGCCGTTATGGTCCACTCAAAGCGCTTACCAAAGTAGGAGCCTTTGCTTGTTTGTATTCGAAATAAGCTTCTTGTCAGAATTTTCTCCAATTCAGAAATTCTTCTGCCAATTTTGGCAGAAGAAAAATTGAAACAAAAAAAATGTTTCAAAAAAAGTTCTGCCAGATTTGAGAAACATTTTTCGTTTTGAAAAACGTTTCCACAGCTTTTTAGGTCTAAATGAATTGATTTTCAATTGAATAAACAGTACGGTGCATGAAACTGATTAACGAACTGGCTGAGCAAACGGGCCTGACCGGCCTGCAGCTATCGGCCATGCTGGGCATGAGCAATAGCCATTTTTACCGGGCTATGCAGGGGCAGCGGGAGTGGCCGGCCGGCGCACTGGAGCGGCTGGCGGCCTGGCGGCGGCAGTGGCAGCAGGTGCAGCGGGCGGCCCCCCGGCCCCCGGTGCTGGCTCCGGCCGAGCTAAAGGCCTGCCGCCAGCAGCTAAGCCAGCTGGACTACCGGGTGCAGCTGGAAGAAGTGGACGTGTTTCTGGCTGCCATTACTGCCCGCAAGGCGGCACTGTAGGGCTGCTATAGTTAATGGCAATTGGAACCATCACCCCGCTGCTGGCTTTGGCTGGTGGCGGGGTGTTCCTTTTTTTAGGGCAATCATTAGCAATGACCTGCGCATAGCCGCCGCCGGCCGCACCCCCTTTGATGCCGAATACGGGTCCCAATGAGGGTTCCCGCAGCACGGCCATGGCCTTTTTGCCCAGCACCCGCAGGCCATCGGCCAGGCCTACGCTCATCGTCGTTTTTCCTTCACCATAGGGCGTGGGCGTCATGGCCGTTACCAATACCCGGTGGCTCTGCCGAAGCCGCTGCTCGTTTATCAGCGTCAGCGGTAGCTTGGCTTTGTACTTGCCGTAGTACTCCAGGTCGTCGTTGCTAATGCCAATGCTGGCGGCAATGTCTTTGATATGGCGAATGGGGGCGGCCTGCGCTATTTGCAGGTCGGTAGGAAATGCATTCATGACAAGCGTTGTACAGTATACAACGAAGTTGCCGGCATTCTTTCATTCGTCGGCTGACCAATGTCAGCCCGCTTTGCGGGCAAACAAGATGAAATCCGTTTGCGGAATGTTGGTTTCGCCTAATTGCCGCATCATGGTCACCAACTGGCCACGGTGGTAAGCACTATGGTTAAACACATGCAGCAGCACCTCGTGTACCGGCTGCTGAAATACCTCGCCCCGGCTGTTTTTGTACACCAGGGAGCTGCGCAATCCTTCCTCACCCAGGCCTTCGTTGATGAGTGGCTCCCACTGCATGCTTTGCTGTATCAGCCCATTGCAGGCATCTTTCAGCGACGGATCGAAACTGTCCGAAGGCACCACAATCTTTTCGTGCAGCCGCATGCGCTGAAACCAGCCACTCTCGGCATCCCACATGTGCAAAATGGTTTTGTACAAACTATTGAAGCTGGAAGGCACTTCGGCATACCAGTGCTGCTCTTCCATTTGCTGAATCTGATAAAGCAGTTTGTGATGTGCCCACACATTGTACGCCGCATACTGGCTGAATAACTCCTTCATAGCAATTGTGTTTTCTCCGCGATGAGACCCGTTCATGCCTGGCGGCTTTGTGCGCACAAAGCGATAGTTTTGACCACAAGCATGCGTTTTAAAAGTATCTAACAATCCAACATGGCTCACGAAAATTTTCCCCTGCAAGGCTGGAGCAGCACTGCCAT
>CANHEC010000341.1 GCA_947459455.1 Chitinophagaceae bacterium | reverse complement strand
GCCCCCGCCTTCCACCCAAAAGTTCAACCTCGACGATCTGCAGTACAAAATAGGCAGCACTGCAACGGCCGGCACGAATGCCGCCCCCGCTCCCAAAAAGTACGCCGACAAGTTTCACGTGCCCTTTGGCCTTACCGCCTACTTCGATATGGAAGAAGGACTGGCAGCTGCCAAAGTGCTGAACAAGCCCGTGATGATTGACTTTACCGGCTGGAGCTGCGCCAACTGCCGCAAAATGGAAAATGAAGTGTGGAGCCAGCCCGAGGTACTGAAAAAACTGCGGGACGAATTTGTACTGGTAAGCCTGTATGTAGACGATAAAACCAAGCTGCCGGCAGAGGAACAATACACGAATAAAGCCGGCGACCGCATCACCACCATTGGTGCCAAAAATCTCGATTACGAAATTTCCGCCTTCAACCTGAACGCCCAGCCGCTGTACAAGTTTGTAGACCTGCAGGGGCGCCCGCTGAGCGATGTGCAATACGGCTACGATCCCGATGTATCCAAATTCATCAGCCACCTCAATACAGTGCTGGCCGAATTCAAAAAGCGATAGAAAAGAAAAACGCCATCCCAAACCGGGTGGCGTTTTTTCTTAAGTTGGTTGTCACTCTGCAATAGCCATCCGCTATCATAGGTTATGGCAGGCTAATCGTGAGGCCTTTAGCAGTAGGAATTGCAGAGCGACAGTTATTTCAAACAGCCAGATGGCCGCGTTTTTTCGATGGTCAAATATACATGGCGGGGGCGCCGGCACAGCTGTTAATTGTACCCACACTTATAAGGATTGTTTATATTTTTTGGCAGTACAACATTTGGTTAACGCTATAAAAAAAGCGAAGCACATCGGCTTCGCTTTTTGTTGAATACTGATGTCGATCAACTACAAACTAATCTGTTTCTCAGTCATCATTTTGCGCAGGTTGATGAGGCCGTAGCGCATGCGGCCCAGCGCTGTATTGATACTGCAATTGGTAAGGCCGGCTATTTCTTTAAAGCTGAGATTGCCGTAGTGGCGCAGTACAATCACTTCCTTCTGCTCGGCCGGCAGTTGGTCCAGCATGCGCTGCACCCGATCGTGGCTTTGGCGGCGCATCAGCTTGTGCTCGGCTGTATCGTCGCCCAGGTGCAGCCACTCAAATACATCTTTGCCTTCGGCATTAATGATGGATGGCGACCGCTTTACCCGCCGGAAATGATCGACACACAAATTGTGTGCAATGCGCATGGCCCAGCTCAAAAACTTGCCTTCATCATTGTACCGGTTGTTGCGGATGGTATCAATGATTTTGATAAACACATCCTGGAACAAATCCTCGGCCAGGTACTTGTCTTTTACCAAAAAGAAAATAGAAGTGTAAATGCGGTCTTTATACCGGCTGATGAGTTCTTCCAACGCGGCAGTATCGCCGGTGGAGTAGCCAAAGATCAGTTGCGAATCTGTCCGCTGCGCATACGGTAGCATATTCTCTCCCTTTAAAATAATGAACAATCTTGTTGATAGTCGAAGGAGTAGAAATGGCTACGATAGGCGATTGGCTTTTTTGATTAACAATTCAAAGTAGGCGATGCATGTACAGGCACTGCTTTTTCTGCTGCAAAAAATATGCTAAAACAAAAAAAATGGCCTAAGTGTTAGCATTACCTTCGGCAGCCCCGCCCGCTGTCACGGTTTATTGTTGGACCACCAATTTAGAGCAAGCTAAGGCAATTCTTAGAAAAACTGGCATGAAAGCACCAAAAACTGCAGAAAAACCTAAAAAATCTGCTGATAATACCCCGGCCGACCACACTTTCATCAAAGGTGCCCGCACCCACAACCTCAAAAACATTGATGTAGCCATCCCCAGAAATAAACTGGTGGTGGTAACCGGCGTGAGCGGCTCGGGCAAGTCGAGCCTCACCATCGATACCCTGTTTGCCGAAGGCCAGCGCCGCTATGCCGAAAGCCTGAGCGCCTATGCCCGCCAGTTCATGCAGCGCATGAACAAGCCCGATGTCGACTACATCAAAGGCCTCTGCCCCGCCATTGCTATCGAGCAAAAAGTGATTACCCGCACCCCCCGCAGCACGGTGGGCAGCATGACCGAGATATACGACTACCTGCGCCTGCTGTATGCCCGCATCGGGCACACCATTTCGCCCATCAGCGGCCGCGAGGTAAAAAAAGACGACGTAGCCGATGTGCTGCGCAGCATTCAGCAGCTGGCCGAAGGCGACAAGGTGCTGCTGCTGGTACCCTTTAAACAACACGCCAACCGCAACACCCGCGAAGAGCTGAACATCTTGCTGCAAAAAGGCTTTACCCGGGTGTACGCCGCGGCCGATACCCTGCGCATAGAAGACCTGCTGGAAGACGAACAGGCCCTGGCCGATTTTGAAAAGAAACACACGGCCAAAAAGCCCGCCTTCGTGCTGGTCGATCGCCTGGTGATACGCCTGTTTGATGAAGACGACCTGCACCGCATCAGCGATTCGGTAGACACCGCCTTTTACGAAGGCGAAGGCAGCTGCAGCCTGGAAGTGAACGGCCACCAGCTGCTGCATTTCAGCAACCGGTTTGAGCTGGATGGGATGCAGTTTGAAGAACCGGTGCCCAACCTGTTTTCTTTCAACAACCCCTACGGCGCCTGCCCCGTGTGCGAAGGCTTTGGCCAGGTGCTGGGCATCGACCGCGACCTGGTAATACCCGACAAGCGCCTGAGCGTATACGAAGGTGCCATAGCGCCCTGGCGCGGCGAAAAGCTGGGCGAATGGAACAATGCCCTCATCCGGGCGGCCGGCCGCTTCAAGTTTCCCATACATAAGCCCATACACGACCTGACCGAGGCCCAGCAGCAGCTGCTGTGGACCGGCAACGAATACTTTGATGGCCTCAACGCCTTTTTTAAAGAGGTGGAACAAAACCTGTACAAGGTGCAGTACCGCGTACTGCTGAGCCGCTACCGGGGCCGCACCACCTGCCACGCCTGTGGCGGCTACCGCCTGCGGCCCGAAGCCCTGTATGTAAAACTGGGCGGCCGCCACATTGGCGAGCTGTGCGAATGGCCTATCAAAGACCTGAAACAATGGTTTGAACAACTGCAACTCACTGCGTACGACCGCGAAGTAGGCAAGCGCCTGCTGCTGGAAATAGACCTGCGCCTGCAAACCATGCTCGACGTGGGCCTGGGCTACCTCACCCTCAACCGCCTGGCCAATACCCTGAGTGGCGGCGAAAGCCAGCGCATCCAGCTCACCCGATCGCTGGGCAGCAACCTGACCAATTCGCTGTACATCCTCGATGAACCCAGTATTGGCCTGCACAGCCGCGATACCGAACGCCTCATCAAAGTACTGAAGCACCTGCGTGACCTGGGCAATACCGTGGTAGTGGTAGAGCACGACGAAATGATGATGCGGGAGGCCGACTACATAATAGACATGGGGCCGCTGGCCAGCCACATGGGCGGGCAGGTGGTAGCCGCCGGCAACTATGCGCAGCTCACCGCCCATGCCGCCAGCCTCACCGGCCAGTACCTCACCGGTGCCCGCCAGATCACGGGGGCTGCCAAGCCGCACAAATCCAGCAAAAGCATCACGGTACGCGGCGCCCGCCAAAACAACCTGAAGAACATCGACGTGAGCTTTCCGCTGGGTGTACTGACGGTGGTAAGCGGCGTGAGCGGCAGCGGCAAAACCACCCTGGTAAAGCAGATACTGTACCCGGCCCTGCAAAAAATAAAAGGCGAATACGGCGATAAAGTGGGCGCCCACAAACTCATTGAGGGCGATATCGACCACATTACCGCTATTGAAATGGTGGACCAAAACCCCATTGGCAAAAGCAGCCGCAGCAACCCCGTGACCTACGTAAAAGCCTGGGACCCCATCCGCGACCTGT
>CANHEC010000340.1 GCA_947459455.1 Chitinophagaceae bacterium | reverse complement strand
CGTGCACAGCACCCGCCCGAATAGAGACGATACCCTATGAGCGAACTACAGCAAAAACGTATTGCCATTTTTGGATCTACCGGCTCCATTGGTACCCAGGCGCTGGATGTAATAGCCGCCAATCCTGATTTGTTTTCGGCCGAAATACTGACGGCCCAAAGCAACGACGAGCTACTGGTGCAGCAGGCCCTCCAATTCGATCCCAATGTGGTGGTAATAGGCGACGAAGCCCGCTATCAGAAAGTAAAGGAGGCGCTGGCGCATACCAATATCAAAGTATTTGCCGGCGAAGAAGCCCTGGTGCAGGCGGCTGCCATGGACTGCTACGACATGATGCTGGCCAGCATAGTAGGCTGCGCTGGCCTGCGGCCTACACTGCAGGCGGTAGAGCTGGGCAAAACCATTGGCCTGGCCAACAAAGAAACCCTGGTAGTGGCTGGCGACATTGTGATGCGGCGAGCCGCCGAAAAAGGCGTGGCCATCATTCCGGTAGACAGCGAGCACTCCGCCATATTTCAGTGCATGGTGGGCGAATGGCACAACAAGATCGAAAAGATCATTCTGACGGCCAGCGGCGGACCATTCAGGGGTAAAAAGCCCAACTTTTTGGTAAACGTAAAGCGGGACCATGCGCTGCAGCACCCCAACTGGGCCATGGGTGCCAAAATCACCATCGACAGCGCCACGCTCATGAACAAGGGCCTGGAAATGATCGAGGCCAAATGGCTGTTCGATCTGCAGCCTTCGCAAATAGAGGTGGTGGTGCATCCGCAAAGTATCATCCACAGCATGGTACAGTTTGCCGATGGCAGCATCAAGGCGCAAATGGGTCTGCCCGATATGAAGCTGCCCATTCAGTATGCCATGGCTTACCCGCAGCGCATTGCCAACCAGTTTCCCCGCCTCGATTTTCGCAAGTGCGACCAACTCACGTTCGAAGAGCCAGACCTGCGCACCTTTCGCAACCTGGCCCTGGCCATGGAGGCGCTGCAAAAAGGTGGCAACCTGCCCTGCATCATGAACGCTGCCAACGAAATAGCCGTATGGGCCTTTTTGCGCAATCGCATCGGCTTTTTGGATATGATGGCCATGGTAGAAAAAACCATGCAGCAAATCAGCTTCATTGAGCAGCCCACCCTCGACGATTATTTTGAAAGCGATGCCGCCGCCCGTGAGTACGCTGCTTCGCTCATCCATTTATAACTAGTGCCTGGCTGGTCCATGCAGCATTGGCCCATGGCAAGTTTGTAAATTCATTAATGCAGCTGCTGTGGCCGATGCCGCTATCTTCACCGG
This sequence comes from Chitinophagaceae bacterium, assembly GCA_947459455.1. Lineage (GTDB taxonomy): Bacteria > Bacteroidota > Bacteroidia > Chitinophagales > Chitinophagaceae > Phnomibacter. Next base: position 2,606 of record CANHEC010000340.1, on the reverse strand, counting down.
CCTGAATCATATCTGTAAACCGGCCCCCGGCCCATTGTATACCAATGACACTTTTGGAAATTGTTTGGAGCTCAGTAGGCATCAAAGTAGGCCAGCTGCTGCTCAGTTTGTCGATACTGGTCATTCTGCACGAGTTTGGCCACTACATTACTGCCCGCTGGTTTGGTTGCCGGGTCGAGCGGTTCTTCCTGTTTTTCGATCCCTGGTTTGCCCTGTTCAAGAAAAAAGTAGGCGAAACCGTGTACGGTATTGGCTGGCTGCCGCTGGGTGGCTACGTGAAAATATCGGGCATGATAGACGAAAGCATGGACAAGGAGCAACTGGCCCTGCCGCCGCAGCCCTGGGAGTTCAGGAGCAAGCCGGCCTGGCAGCGCCTCATTGTTATGCTGGGCGGCATTATCATGAATGTGCTCACAGCCATCGTTATCTACGCCTTCATTACCATGGTATGGGGCGAAAAGAAAGTGCCCCTGCAATCGCTGAAATACGGCGTGGCCATACAGGATAGTCTGCTGTACCAGATAGGCATGCAAAATGGCGACAAGGTCATTAGCGTAAACGGCAAGCAAGTAGCCGACTACCGCGACCTGGCCTTGCGCATAGCCATCAGCGATAGCCTGGAAGTGGAGCGAAACGGACAACGCGTAAAGCTGGTGATACCCACCGACATGATTGGAAAGCTGGTAGAACGCAAGCGCAGCATGCTGCTGGTGCCTCGCACCCCGGCTGTGCTGGGTATTGTGTTCGATACCATTGGCGCTGGCAAAGCGGGCCTCCGTGTGGGCGATCAGATTGTGGCCGTGAATGGTCAGCCGGTCGGCTTTTTTGATGAGCTGGCCCCCCTGGTGCAGCCGCAAAAAGGGAAGACGGTAGATGTACAGTTTTTGCGGGGCACCGATACCCTGAGCCGCCCTGTGCAAGTATCGGCTGAAGGCAAGCTGAGTGTGGCGCCTTTTACCTACCCCTACGTACTGCTGCAGCAAATGGACAGCGCCGGCTACCTGCAGTTTGAGGTGACGAAGCACGGCCCGCTGCAAGCCATTCCCGCCGGCCTGCGCCTGGCTAAAAAATCGCTGATGGACTACATCGATCAATTCAAAAAGATTGTACAGCCGGGCACCGGTGGCTACAAAGCTGTGGGTGGTTTCAAGGCCATTGGCAACCTGTTTGCTCCCGTGTGGGATTGGGAGAGCTTCTGGCTGCTCACCGCCTTCCTCAGCATTATGCTGGCCTTTATGAACCTGCTGCCCATACCTGCCCTCGATGGAGGCCACGTGCTCTTTACCCTCATTGAAATGATCACCGGCCGCAAGCCTAACCAAAAGTTTTTGGAAATAGCACAGGTAGTAGGCATGGTACTGCTGCTGGGCCTGATGCTGTACGCCAACCTGAACGACTGGATTGGATGGGGGAAGGGGAAGTAATGGGCAAGTGTGATAATGTGCAAATGAGATAATGTGATGATGAGATAATGTGATGATGAGATAATGTGGTAATGAGGTAATGAGATGGGGAGCCGGTAACCGATAGTGCTGTCAACTGCGGGTGAAGCAGGCGGCGGCGGCAGGTACAGCCGGGGGCGACGGAGCTCGACAGCCGGAAGACATTTTTCATCCATTGTAAACGCCATAGCAGCGACGGAAGCGCAAGCAGCCGTCGCTGTTTCTTTTTTTGGCAGGGCCCTAACAGTGGCGCCTTGCTGCCTAACCGCTACCTTTGCTGCAGGAAAAAGCGCTACGCAGGCCCCTGGCCCAATGGCGCTCCTTCCGGGGGCTGACCGGTTTTGACAGCAAAGATCTTTGAACGTGTAAGCATGTCGTGCGTTGGATAATTAGCACGCTAATCTGAATATTCAAATCACAAATGGCAATACTTCGTATGCCATGGCCGCTTAATCAGTGATTAAGTAGTCATTAGGGCCGCCGCGCAGGTTGATCTGTTACCATGCGCCGCCGCCGACTCAAAAACAAAACAGGTTGCTGCTACAGAAGGCTGTGACTGTAGCTCAAGACTATGCAGCTAAGGAGGCAATTGGTTCGTCCGGTTCCTGTTGTTTCCCGACAAATAATGCCGGAATAAGCATGTAGAAAGCGTTTGGCGAATTTGTTTGGACCAGGGTTCGAATCCCTGCAGCTCCACCTGTACCTGGTAAAAAGGGCCGCTCTTCCAATGAGTGGCCCTTTTTTTATGGCCGCCGGTTTGCTGCCCGAGCCCGTTTTAATCACGAATGCGAACGTGCTCTACAGCAGCCACCCGGCCGCTGCGAAACCTGATGAGCAGCGAATGAAACTCGATACCCAGTGCACCGGCACCGGCGCCCATCTCGTAGCGATAGGCTGTACTATCCTGAAACGTAGTGCGGTCGGGCTCGCCCAGCAGTTGTTTCACCTGTTGGCTGTCTTTGCCGGCGAGCAGTTGGCGTTTCAGCAGGTCGTCGGCCATTTGGTAGCGGTGCTGCGTATCGGCCAGCCAACTGGCCTGGTTAAATGCACGGCCCGGCGTATGGGCCATCCACGCCAGTAGCAGCCCGATGGCCGTACCGTAGGTCAGCAGCAGGCCAACCACCCTGACCGTTTTGGCCGTCTTTTTCTGCCGCTGAACGGTGG
>CANHEC010000339.1 GCA_947459455.1 Chitinophagaceae bacterium | reverse complement strand
TGCAGGTTTTGCTTGATCATGAAACCGGCAGCGATTGGTGGCATGAACTGCCGACAGAGGTACAACAGTCGATAGACCGGGGCTTGGCAGAAAGCAAGGCAAAAAAAGGGGTTGCGCATGAAGATGTTCAATCGATGCTGGCAGTATGGCGTACCAAATAATATGGATGCCGGAAGCCATCAGTAGTTTTCAGGCAAATCTTTTATTTCTGAAAACTCGCTGGACACAGAAAGAGGTGCAAGCGTTTGTAGTATTGGTAGAACGCAAACTGCAACTTCTTGAAGCACACCCAAAACTGGGAAGACCCACATTCAAACGTAAACACGTCTACAAAACCCTCATTCATCCCCGCATTTTATTGTTTTATCGGGTAAGGCCACGGCTCCGGCAAATAGAGTTATTAAGCTTTTGGCACACGAGCCGCTCACAATCACTATAAACTTCATGCAAGCCATGCGCATCGCCATCATTAACGGACCTAATCTGAACCTGCTGGGCCAGCGGGAGCCAGGCATTTATGGCAGTGAGTCGTTCGATGCATTTTTCAGCAGCCTGCAGCAGGCCTTTCCGCAGGTGGAGTTGTCGTATTATCAGAGCAATGTCGAGGGCGAACTCATCAATTACCTGCACCAGGTGGGCTTTACGGTCGATGGTATCATTATCAATCCGGGCGGCTATACGCATACATCGGTAGCCTTGGGCGATGCCATCGCCGCTATCAAAGCGCCGGTCGTAGAAGTACACATCAGCAACACGGCTGCCCGCGAATCTTTTCGCCACATCAGCCATGTTAGTGCTAAGTGCCGGGGCACCATTATTGGCCTCGGCTTGCAAGGTTATCAGCTGGCGTTACAATATTTTTTGCAGCCAGCGTAGCCTGCTGCTGGCACACGCTGTTTTCAAGTGCATCTTTTTGGGGGCTATCAGCTACTGCTGCATTTTTCAGCTACAGTGCCGGCTGTCCGCTGCTACTCCCGCACCAAAGGCCAGCGCACCAGCCTCCACGGGGGTATCCGCTACCATCCGGCAGCCCATCGCCAGCCGTGCATGATTTGGCTATAGCGCCCATCGCTGCCATGTTCGGCTATCACTTAAATCGTCGGGCATCCGCCGGTGCAAACCGATAGCCCGGTGTGGTAATGCTGGCTGCCTGCGGTAGCAGTTGGTACCACGGCGACAGGTCGTCGTTCATCGGATTTTTCAGCACATGCAGGTCCTGCGCAGGCATATAGCCCTGCAGCAGCAGGTACAGCTTATCGCCTTTTTCATTTACACACATATCGGCCACCACCGCCGCATGGCCCGGAAAGCCGCCACGTAGCAGCAAGTCGCCGGGCTGCAGCTGGGCGTAGCTAATAGCCGTCACATCACGCTCCAGCGAGGCGGTGTTGCAATAGCTGTACACCTGCCGCAGGTACTGCTGAAAAGCACGCTGGGTGGCATTTGGCGGCAGCACATGGCGCCTGCCGGTATTGTCGGTAAAGTGGATGCTGGTGCCCGGTTGCTTTTCGTACAGGTAGCGGGCCCGCAGGTACATGGCTGCATCGGCGCATTGCAGCAGGTTTTCATTGCCGATGGGCAGCCGCAGCACCGCGTAGTGTCCATTTTGAAACGATTTCACCTGTCCATTGTGCAGCCGTACGGGTGTACCGGGCGGCTGCAGGGGCAGTTGCTGCAGCCAGGTGGCCATGTGGTTGGCCGGGTACAGTATCCGCTGGTAGCCGGCTGGTACCGGTATTTGGCCAATGCGCCCCACGGCAGTGGTATGCGGCAGGTGCTTGCGGGCAGCGTGGTAGGGCAAATCGGTGGGTGGCGGGGCCGGCGGGCTGGCGCTATGGCAGGCCAGTACCGGCAGGGCAAAAAATAACCAACGCATCAGCAGGAGTTTGATGCCTGTGATGCGTTGGTGGTTCTTTTTTCACAAACCCGCGGGTGTTTATTTCGCCAGGCTCTTCAGCACATCGTACTTGGTTACAATGTGCCAGCTGCCGCCTTCGTCTTTCGACAGCACGGCTCCGTTTTCGCGGGTGATGAGGCCGCTCAGGCGCTCCAGTGGTGTATCGAAATCTACCACCGGGTAGGGGTGCTCCATTACTTGCTGTACCTGTTCGTTTTTCAGGTCGGGGTTGCTGAATATCTTGTTGAACAGCCCCTGTTCGCTCAGCGATCCCAGATTGGTATCGCCTTCCATCACAGGCACGTTTTCAATATCGTATTTCTGCATGTGCTCCACCACGCTGGCCACAGTATCGGTAGGGCTGGCGGTAATGAGGCGCTGCCGGCCGCGGCCGCTTACAATGTCTTTGAACGTTTTTACATCCAAAAAGCCCCGCTCCATCATCCACTGGTCGTTGTACACCTTGCCTACGTAGCGGCTGCCATGATCATGAAAAATGCACACCACCAGGTCGGTGGGTTTCAGGCGGTCTTTCAGCTGCAGCAGGCCCTGAAAGCAACTGCCGGCGCTGTAGCCACAAAACAGGCCTTCTTCGCGGGCCAGTTTGCGGGCTACTATGGCACCATCCTTATCGGTCACCTGCTCAAAGTGATCGATGTACTGCATATCGTAGTTCTGCGGCACAAAGTCTTCGCCAAAGCCTTCGCTGATGTAAGGGTGTACTTCGTTCATGTCTACTTCGCCGGTGCGATAGTACTTGGTTAGCAGCGAGCCGTACACATCAATGGCCCAAATCTGGATGTTGGGATTTTTTTCTTTGAGGTACATGGCTGTACCAGTGATGGTGCCGCCGGTACCGGCCGTGCACACCAGGTGGGTTATTTTACCGTCGGTTTGTTCCCATATTTCCGGACCAGTGCTTTCGTAGTGTGCCTGGCGGTTGGCCAGGTTGTCGTACTGGTTCATGTAAATACTATTGGGAATTTCGGTGGCCAGCCGCTTAGCTACGCTGTAGTAGCTGCGGGGGTCTTCGGGCAATACATTGGTAGGGCACACAATTACTTCGGCGCCTACCGCTTTCAATATGTCTACCTTTTCCTTGCTCTGCTTATCAGTGGTTACAAAAATGCATTTATAGCCCTTCACACAGGCGGCCAGCGCCAGGCCCATGCCGGTATTGCCGCTGGTGCCTTCTACAATGGTACCGCCGGGTTTCAGGCGGCCTTCTGCTTCGGCTACCTCTACCATTTTCAGCGCCATGCGGTCCTTAATGCTGTTGCCGGGGTTGAAGTAGTCTACCTTGGCCAGCACCGTGCAAGGCAGGTCTTTGGCAATCTTGTTCAGCTGTATCATTGGCGTATGGCCAATGGTTTCGAGGATATTTTTTTTCCAAGGCATAGCAACGTATTGTGGCTGGCAAATGTAGCTTTTTGACCACAGCTACGTTGGGGCAGCTTGCGTTTTCAATTCGTTAACAGCCGGGGCTAATACCTTTACGCCGCATGAAGCACCTGCGGGCCGTCAACAAGTATTTCTGGAAGTATCGCTATCGGCTGATGGCGGGTGTTTTCTTCGTCATCATTTCCAACTACTTCGCCATTTTGGCACCGCAGATCACGGCTTACGTGGTAGACCGTGTGCAGCAGTTGCTACCGGGTGCCGTGCAGCGGCCGGTGGCCCGCCAAACCGATCCGTTGGTCAATCTTTTTATCGGGTGGCTCGATGGGTTGTCGTGGAGTTTCAGCGGGGTGGTGGCGCTGTGTGGCGTCAGCATTTTGCTGCTGGCCATCGTGCGGGGCATCTTCATGTTCTTCATGCGGCAGTCGCTCATCGTCATGAGCCGCCACATCGAGTTCGACCAGAAAAATGAAGTGTACCAGCATTATCAGCGCCTCGATGCTCATTTTTTTAAGACCCATGCTACCGGCGACCTGATGAACCGGATAGCTGAAGATGTTAGCCGGGTGCGGATGTACACGGGGCCTTCCATCATGTATCTCATCAACCTGGTGACCATTATCA
>CANHEC010000338.1 GCA_947459455.1 Chitinophagaceae bacterium | reverse complement strand
CGCCTGATAGGCTACGATTGGGAAACCAATGGCGTGATGCTGGATGTGCACTGGGACAAGCCCGCCGAGCTGGTGAGTACCGACAAAGGCGGTTACGAGTGGCAGGAAGGCGCTACCAAAGTGGGCGAAGCGCTGCTGCAAAACGTGGAGCCCCGCATCAACGCCGAGCATGCGCTGCACGTGCTGGAGATAATAGAAGCCGCCCGGAAAAGTCAGGACACCGGCCGCCGCATTGCCTTGCAAAGCAGCTTTCCCTGGCCCATGATTCCGGTATCGAAATAATTGTTTGCTAACGGCAAAGTCATGATCAGGGGCGCTCAACATCAGTACTACTATCGGGCAGCTGTTCGGGCTGTCACTCATAGTGCCCGCTTGTGGCGGGCAGCTATCCGCTCCATCCCGCCGCCCTTCGGCAGCAGCGCTTTGCTGGGCTGCCTGCTATGCGTGGCAGTGCAAGTAGCAGCGCAGCAGTTGCCAGTGCAGGCAGGTGCTGTGCTACAGCTGCGCAGCATACCCGGTGGCATGGCCGGGCGCACAGCCACCGGCCAGTTTGAGGTAGTAGCCTGGAGTCCACATATTGTAAGGGTACGCTTTACCACGGCTGCGCAGTTTGCACCATTGCCTTATGCGCTACAGCAGCAGGCGCCGGCACAGCCCGTGTCCGTCAGCTTTAGCCAGCAGGCACAGCAGGCCGAGCTGCGCACTACGGCCCTGCGGGTGCAGGTGCAGCGGCAGCCGGTATTGCAGTTCCGCTTTTTCGATGCACAAGGCCAGCTGCTAAGCGAAGATGCCGCAGGCCCCGACTATGGCATACAGGCCGATGGCGGCCAGCTGACCAACTATCGCCAGCTGCCACCCGACGAAAAAATACTCGGCATGGGCGAGGCCCTCGGCCCGCTCAATCGTCGCGGTACCGTCATCACCCTCGACAATACCGACAACTACAAGTATGGCGATCCGCGGGTGCCCATGTACAGCAGCATTCCATTTTTTATGGGGGTGCATGCCCGGGGCATGTACGGACTGTTTCTCAACAATAGCTACCGCAGCGTTTTCAACTTCGGCGCTTCTACACCGCAGCAGCTCAGCCTGTCGGTAGCTGGTGGCGATCTCGATTATTTTTTCATACACGATACGTCGCTGCTGCGTATAGTGGGCCACTATGCCAGCCTTACCGGCACCACGCCGCTGCCACCCTTGTGGAGCCTCGGCTACCAGCAAAGCCGCTGCAGCTACTATCCGCAAAGCCAGGTAGAGTGGCTGGCACAAACCTTTCGGCAAAAGCAGCTGCCGCTTGATGGCATTGTTCTCGATGCTGATTACCAAAAAGACTATCGGCCCTTTACGGTTGATAGCAGTCGCTTCCCCGATATGGCGGCATTGGCACAGCGTATGCGCCAGTTATCGGTGCGGCTTACAGCATCGGTGTACCCGGGCATGGCGGCCGATAGCAGCTATCACGCCTACCGCAGCGGGCTGGCACAGCAGGTGTTTGTTACGCATCCTTCGGGGCGGTTGTTTACCTCCGAAATAGCACCCGTCACCTGCCACTTTCCCGACTATACAAAGCCAGCGGCCCGCCAGTGGTGGATACAGCAAATGAACTGGCTGCAGCGCCATGGTATTGATGGCTATTGGAACGACATGAACGAGCCGGCTGTAGCGGCCTCAATGCTGCCCGATAATCTGCGATTTGATTTTGATGGCCGTGGCGCCGGCACCCGCGAAGCCAAAAACGTGTACGGCTTTCAAATGGCCCGCAGCAGCTACGAGGCTGCCCGGCAGTATCGCACCGGCCTACGGCCTTTTGTACTCAGCCGGGCCGGCTTTGCAGGCATTCAGCGCTACGCAGCCCTGTGGAGCGGCGATAATACTGCCAGCGAGGAAGGCCTGATGACCAGCGTGCTGCTCAATACCCAGCTCAGTTTATCGGGCGTTTCTTTTTGTGGGTATGATATTGGCGGCTACATCGGCGATGCGCCCAAAGACCAGTTCATCCGCTGGATGCAGTTGGGTATGTTTTCGCCCTACTGCCGCAATCATCGCGGCTACAACACGGTAGCTGGCGAGCCCTGGGCCTACGGCGAAGAAGCCGAAGACATCAGCCGTCGCTACATGCAGTTCAGGTACCAGCTGCTGCCGCTTTGGTACAGCCTCTTCAGGCAGTCGGCGCAGGTGGGCACACCGGTGCTTCGCAGCCTGGCCATGCATTGGCCACAGCACTCGGCTGCTTTTGAGCAGGCTTATCAGTACCAGTTTTTGCTGGGCAGCCACCTGATGGTGGTGCCGGCTGGCGGTGCTGAGCGTAGCAAGGCCGCCTGGCTACCGCCCGGCACCTGGTACAATGCCTATACCGATAGCGCCTACACGGGTGCCCAGCGGGTAGAACTGGCAGCGCCCCTGCAGCAACTACCCTTGCTGGTACGGGAGTCGGCCATCATTCCCATGCAGTCTGTTATTCAGCACACTGCGCAGGCACCTACCGATACACTGGTGCTGCACCTGTACCACGGGCAAGCAGCAGGCGAACTGCTGTACTATGAAGATGCCGGCGATGGCTACGCTTATGAGCAGGGCGATTACTACCAGCAGCGCATGCTGTGGCAGCCAGCCCTGCGCACCTTGCAGCTGCTGCCGGCCAGCGGACAACGCAGCAGCAGCCAGTTCAGGTACCTGAAGCTGGTGCTGCATGGCCTGCCGCAAGCGCCGAAAGGCTGGCAGGTGCAAGGCCAGGTGCTGCCACTGGTACCCGAAGCTGCCGGGCTGCTACCTACAGGCGCCGGTAATGCGTCGGCCTGGAGTGTAGTACTGCCTTTTCATAAAATGTCTGCTACCTTAAGCTGGCTACCCCAATAAAAACCTGATTCATCCATCCATTTCAACACTAACCAACGCACCATGCTCACCAACGAACAAATACAGCAGTACCATGCCGATGGCTACCTGATTGTACGTGGCTTTTTGTCGGCGCCCGAAGTGCAAAAACTGCATGGCATTGCCATTGCCGACGATGCCATGCGCAAGCATGCCTTCGATCTGAATGACCAAACCGGCAAGCGCACCCGCCTGAGCCTTTGGTATACTCCGGGCGATGATGCGTACGGACTGCTTACCCGCAGCCGCCGCATGGTAACAGCGGTAGATCAATTGCTGGAAGGCGATGGCGCCGTGTGCCATTTTCACAGCAAGCTGATGCAAAAGGAGCCACGGGTGGGCGGTGCCTGGGAGTGGCACCAGGATTATGGCTATTGGTACAAAAATGAATTCCTGTTTCCCGAGCAAATGATGAGTGTGATGATTGCCATCAGCGAAGCTACCAAAGAAAACGGCTGCCTGCAGGTGATAGGTGGTACGCACAAAATGGGCCGAGTAGAACATGGCTTTGCCGGCGAGCAGGTAGGTGCTGCACAGCGCTATGTGGACCTGGCCCTCCAAACACTGCCACATGTGTACGTAGAGCTGGAGGCAGGTGATGCGTTGTTTTTTCACAGCAATATTTTGCACCGCAGCGAAGCCAACGAAAGCGATCGGCCTCGCTGGAGCCTGATCAGCTGCTACAATCGCAGCAGCAATCCGCCATACAATGAGCCGTCTGGCAGCAGCACCATTCCCATCAGCATGGTAGAAGATGATGCCCTGCTGCTGGCCGATGCAACCGGCCTGGGCGAAGGGGCCAATTTTTTGGAAAAAGAAAAAGACGAGGCACTGAAATAGGACAGCCATCAGCGCAATCATTTACAGCCTACAACCTTTAACCAATGAAAACACTACTCGACGGAACCCCCTGGCCATACCAGCATGCGCTGGCGGTGCTGCGTATCCTCATCGGGGTGTTTGTAGCCATGCATGGCTGGGAGGTATTGCAGCCCGACCGGATGGCTGAGTATGCCAAATGGGAGGCCTTTGGCGGCCGCAGCTGGT
>CANHEC010000337.1 GCA_947459455.1 Chitinophagaceae bacterium | reverse complement strand
GGTGGTTTGAAAGGCACTGTTGTCGGCCGTGCGGCGAAAGCTGTATTGGGGCAGGCCGGGGTTGCGGGCGCCATACCAGTTTTGTACATCCAAGAACAGGTCGAACGTGAAGCGGCGGAAGTTCCATTTCTTGTCGATGCGTACATCGCTGGCATGAAAGGCTGGCAGCTCCTCCGTATTGGTGCGGCTATAGTCCAGTATGCCATTGCCGAGTGTGAGAAAGTTCAGTTGGCTGGCCGTCATATCAAATGGCGTAAAGGGAGCACGACCCTGGTAGCGAAACTTGAGACCCAGTTCCCAGTTGCGGTCGAATTTGTAACCCCATGTAAGGCTCACCAACTGTTGGTTATCCCAATTGGCCCGGATGTAGCGGTTCGTGAGATCGGTAAACTCGCTGCGGTAGAAAGTATAGCTGAGGATACCAAAGAAGCGCTTGGTGAGCTTTTGCTGCGCAAAAAATTCGAACCCAAATACGCGACCCTTGCCATTTTGAGTCACCGGCTCATTGCCCACGGCCCCAAAATCAGTGCCCTTATTGGCCAGGCTTACACCGTCCAGTGTGCTCACGGGGTAGTTGCTGTAGCGTTTGTAAAAGCCTTCCAGCGTAAAGCGGGTGGCATTGGTGGGCAGGTATTCTACGCCTGCTACGTAGTGCACACTTCTGATGTACTTGCCGGGATTTACCAGCAGGTTGCTGTTCATCATTTGGGTGTAGGCCAGCTGTGTATAGCTGGGCAGGCGATAGTACATGCCATAGCTGGCACTCAGGTTCCACTTGCGGCTAAGGGCGTAGCTGGCGCTGATGCGGGGGCTCAGCTGTTTCAGCGGATTGCCTTCGCTATTGCCAAGGTCGTTGGCATCGGCACGCAGGCCGGCACTCAGTGCCAGTCGCTCATTAAAAATGCGCTTGCCGGCTTGTATAAATGCGCCATAGCGCAGCATGTTCAGATCGCTGGCGGCATTCAGGGTTTGGGCCGGCTGTATCACGTTGCCCTGCTCGTCGGTCAGTTGTGGCCTAAAGCGTTGGAAGAAGCTATTGTCGAACTGCACCAGTTGCGCCACGGCACCATAGCTCAGCTTCCAGCCATCAAAATTGCTGGTCACATCAAAGCGCAGTTTGTTTTCGGTTTCACGGCTTTTGATGCGCAGCGTCCGCTGGCTTTCGGTGGGCTGCTGGTTGTCTTCAAAGCGGTCCGCCTGGTTGTCAAGCGTATTGCGGCTTAGCGACAGGTTCCAAAAGCCTGTTTTGGTCAGGCGCTTCAGCGTGGCACCTACGGTGTAGCTCCATTGGTTGATGCTGGGGTTGCTGTTGATGGAGTACAGCTTTTCGGGGGTGGCCTCTTTGGGCGCTGCAAAACTGAATTCATCAATGGCACCAATTCCCAAAAAGCTGAGCGTCGTTTTCTTGTTCAGTTTGGTAGTGGTTTTAAACTGAAAGTCCCAGTAGTTGGGCCTGATGGGCAAATCGAGGGCCGAGAATAGCAGCTGCAAGTAGCTGCGCCGGGCCGATGCCAAAAAAGTAGTGTTCTTGCTCAGCGGTCCATCAAAGGTGGCAGCCGCTTCCGTACCACTCAGCCTGAAGTTTCCTTGCAGCCGGTTGGGGTTGCCATTTTTTTGTTTGAACTGAAAAACGCTGCTCAGCGCATTATCGTACCGGGCGTCAAAGGCCGAGGTACTCAGTTTCACATCTTCTATAAAGCTCACATTTAAAATGCCCTGCGGACCACCGCCACTGCCCTGGGTGCTAAAGTGGTTGATGATGGGCACTTCGATGCCATCGAGGTAAAATACGTTTTCGCTGGGGGCACCGCCGCGTATCACGATATCGTTGCGAAAGCCGCCACCGCCCACGCCGCCGCCTACACCCGGCAGCGATTGGATCACCTTACTGATATCAAAGTTGCCGCCCGGGTTGGCTTTTATTTCTTCCGTGGTCAGGCGCTGCACGCTCAGGGGGCTTTCAAGGCTGGTGGCTTTTACACTATTGCGTCGGCCGCTCACCACTACATCGGTCAGCTGGTTTACGGCCGCTTCCAGTTCTATGTTCAGGTTGGTTTCGTTGCCGGTGTTCAGCACCAGGTTGGGCAGTGTAAGGGTTTGGTAGCCCACGGCCGATAGCTGCAGGCTATAGGTGCCGGGCGCCAGGCCACGTAGCCTGAAAACACCCAGCGAATCGGTGATGGTGCCTTTGTTGCCGGGTTGCAGCACCACGTTGATGCCGGCCAGCGGCTTTTGGGTGTTCTTGTCGGTTGCCGTACCAGTCAGCACGGCGCCGCTTTGGGCCAGCAGTGTGATGGTCAACAGATTGCCCACCAGGGCAAACATCCATTTTTTGAGTAGCGTTGTTATCATATATAGGTGTTGAAAGCTGCGATAAGTTGCTGCCAACTATTTGCGTCGGGCGCTGTTGCTAGCAGGCGGCTGCAAAGAAAAACCAGTCATGTTTCAAAAAGTTCATTTTTGAATTAAAAAAATTCAAAAAGGAAATATTTACTTTGCTTATGCTTCAAATGGAAACAATATGGCAGCAGTACCTGGCCGCTGGCGGGCAGCCCGATGCTACTGCTTTTGGAGTATGGCTGATACAGCACCGTCCGCAGGTAGTGTCGCCCGCCCCGCTATCGGCTGGTAGCCCCGCCCTCGATGCCAAGGGCTATCCCGGCACTTATGAAGCCATCGAAAAGCACATTCGTGCTGCCATTTTGGTCGGCCGCCTCGAGCGGTTTTTGCACCAGCTTACCAAGCCTTCTATGAAATCGGCCGGCATGTCGGAAGATGAATTTGTGGTATTGGTAACCCTGCTATACCTGCCCAGGGCTACCAAAACGCAGCTGCTGCGCCAGTGCCTGATAGAAATACCTACCGGCAGCGAGCTGCTGAAGCGCATGAAAAATGCGGGTCTGATCAGCGAAATGCAGAATCCGGACGATGGCCGCTCGGCCTTTATCCAGATTACCAGCCATGGCCGGCAGCATTTGCTCAGCGCTTTTGAAGGGCTGATGCAGGTAGAAGATGCACTGGCTGTGCTGACCGAACAGGAAAAAGACACGCTGCTGCTCTTGCTGGAGCGCCTCGATTTGCACCACAGCCGCCGGCACGAAATAAAGCAGGTGCGGGAGTTAATGCAGCCCGCTTGAATTACTTGAGCACATAGCGGGCACCAATGGCGAGGCCGCCGTAAGCCCGCACACCACTAAAAAGCGGGTTGAGCCGCAGCTCCGGTTCGAGCAGCCACTGGTCGGCCAGCTTTATCTGCTTGCTCAGCTTTATCATAGCACCCATGTCAAATTGGTCAGAAGTGGAATAGCTGTCAATCTCTACTTGCGGCCGGCCGCCGGTTTGTTTCCAGCCCAGCATAAAGTCGAACGTGGGGCCCACGCTGAAATTGACAATGCGGGAGTAAAACTTGTACAACACGGGGATAGACAGAAACCGCTCGTTGAGGCTGGAGCTAAAGCTGAAACTGCCCGTGGGCGGCACTTGTATAAAGGTGGTAAAGCCCACCGGATTGTTGCGATAGTAAATACCCGTTTCCAATCCGCTGTGGCGGATTATTTTTCGCTCCAGCACCAGGCCAATGCCGGGCTGAAGATCGCCGGAGTAAGTAACATCGGCGGTGAAGCTGGCGCCCACCCGGGTTTGGGCCTGGGCCGATGCAGCTAGTGAGCACAAGGTGGCGAATGCTGCCAACATGGGTGTCAAGATGTTCATGCAGAAGCGTTTTTGCGAGTGAGTGTGCAAACTACAAGGGGCGCCCTCAGCACAAAATGCATTCGTCATTTATAGATAAGCTGTGTTCAACTCATAAGTGCAACACTACCCGTTAAATATGAAAATACTTCGTTTGGCGTTCTATAATTGAATTTTCTGACGGGGCGGTTATTGAGCTCTTTTTCTACACGTTTAATTTCCTTGTCCGGCACATTCCTGAAATCG
>CANHEC010000336.1 GCA_947459455.1 Chitinophagaceae bacterium | reverse complement strand
GCCAAATTCGCCCTGGTTGCTGTAGCGAATGAACATCGAACGGTGAATGCCATTGAGCGACGCCCGGGCATTGTCGATGGTAGTCAGCACTGAGCCCGCATCAACTTGCGTGGTGGGCACAGCATCCAGAAACTCTTTTTTGCAGGAAGCGAACAGCAAAGAAGCTGCAACGCCTGCCAGCATGATATTTTTTGTCAGTTTCATACTTCAGTGTTTAAAAGCATTACAGATTCACGTTGATACCAAAGTTGAGCACCCGGGCAGGGATGTAACCGATAGAAGTAACACCCGAAAAAGCCTGGCCAGGGTTCATGCCAGAGCGGCGGGTGAACATCTGTACGTTTTCGCACGATACAAACACACGGGCATTGGTCACAGTCATTTTGCGCAGGAATTCGCTTTTGGTGATGTCCCAGGCCAGCGAAATGTTTTGAATGTTCAGGAAAGAAGCATCGGTGAGCCAACGTGAGCTGGTCGCTCCAAAGATCGACGTCTGTGCATTGTCCATCCGCGGTACGTTGGTAAGGTCGCCGGGCTTTTGCCAACGACGCAGCATATCGGTGTGCAGGCTGGCGCCGTAGGTGCCACTGTGCATGTAGGCTGCGTAGGTATCATCGTAGGTGAGGCCACCTATTTGCCAGTTTGCCAGCATGCTCAGCGTCAGGCTCTTGTAGCGCAGCGAGGTATTAATGGCACCATACCAATCAGGGATGGCGCTACCTACATAGTTAAAAAGTGCATTGTTTACGTTGGTGGTAACAGTATCTACACCTTTGATAATGCGTACACCTGCGCCACTGCCGCTGGCAGCACGGAAGAGGGCAGCACCATCGTTGGGATCTACTCCATACCACTCACGCAGCCAATAGTCGTTGATCGACTTGCCGACCATCAGCTTTTTGGTGCCGCTGATGATTTCCTGTTGTGGCAGGCGGGTGATGCGGTTTTTGAAAGTAGTGGCATTAATACCTACCGTCCAGGTGAAATTGCGGTTCTTGATCACATCGCCTTCCAGCTGAATTTCAAGACCGCGGTTGTACATGCTGCCTACGTTTTTAAACACCGATGAAAAGCCGCTGGATACGGGCAGTGGTACACTGAACAGCAGGTCGTCGCTTACGCGGTTAAAATATTCTATCTGGCCACGTATGCGGCTGCGAAACAGTTCAAAGTCGATACCGATATCAAACTGCCTGTTCTTTTCCCAGCTCAGGCTATCATTTCCCAGAGCAGTAGAGGCCAATACGCCCGGTGTCAAACCGTTGTTCAGACCCAGGTTGTAGAGGGTTTGCCAGGCATAAAAGCCAATGCCGGCTTCGTTACCCGTGGTACCATAGCTGCTGCGCAGTTTCAGGAAGTTGACAAAGCGGAAATCTTCCATGAAGTTTTCTTTGCTGACTACCCAGGCTGCGCTGGCGCTCCAGAAGCGGCCCCAGCGAAAGTTGCGGCTGAAGCGGCTGTTGCCATCTGTACGGCCACCCAGGGTCACAAAGTATTTGCCATCCAGGTCGTACTTCACATTGGCAAAGTAGCTTTCGATGCGGCGGTTGTCGAACTGAGAGCTGAGGTTGGTAGTGGTGGTAAAGTTTACCAGCTCGGTGTTGTTGTCTACCACCTGGCCCTGGCGGGTACCTGTCAACTGGTCCTGCGTTTCTTTGTAGCTCTCATGGCCCAGCAGTACATCCAGGTTGTGGCGGCCAAACTGCTTGTTGTAGTTCAGCAATTGGTTAAAGGTGGTACCTACAACGGTTTGGTATTCTTTGCTCGAACGGCCAGCCGGCGCTCCGTCGCCGATAATCCGGTTTTGGTAGGTCACATCGTAGCGGTTGGTGTAGTCAGTAGCAAAGTTGGTGGTAAACTTCAGGCCATCCATGATCTTGATTTCGGCATAAGCACGACCATTGAACACATTGCGATTGAAAAACTCACGGCTGAGTTCATTTTCGGCAATGGTGTGGCGACCGGCATACGCACCGGCGGGGCGAGAAGGCAGGCCGGCAATGGTACTGTTACCAAAATCGTACTGGCGGTTGCCATTGGCATCCAGCAGGTATTGGCCGGGGTTGTTAGGATCGTAGGCCCAGTAGGGGTAGATGGGACCCATACGAGCAGCAAAGAAGAACGGGTTCACAATGCTGTTGCTACCATCGGTAGAGGCAAAGTTGCCACCACTCTTGATGAAGGCCACGTTCATACCCACTTTGAACCAGTCACGCAGTTGGGTATTTACCACCAGGCGGGCATTAAAGCGTTCGAAATCGGAACGCTTGATATAGCCGTTTTCTTTGAGGTAGGCGGCCGACATGAAGTAGTCCGTTTTGTCGCTGCCGCCACTCATGTTCAGGCTGAATTCGTTCCGAATGCCTTCGCGGGTGAGAGGGCTGAACCAATCGAGGTCTTCGGGCCGATACAGCATACGTGCCTGCGGATTGAGCGTACCATCGGGCAGCATCACCTGATTACGAGGCAGGTTGTATGGGTTGTAGGCCAGCAGGTCTACAATGCCGTTTTGGCCAGTTACCAGGCCCGAGGCAATATTGCTGGCGTTTTGCAGCGTCAGTGGGTTGGTAGCACGGTAGGCCAGCGAGTTGCGGTAGGCTTCCCACATCAGCGGGTAGTACTGGTCGCCGTTTACACGGTCGTAGTCGGGGATGGCCCGGCTGGTGATGCTGGTGTTTACCTTGGCGCTGATGTTGTTGCGGCCCTTTTTGCCTTTTTTGGTAGTAATCATTACTACCCCATTGGCAGCACGGCTACCGTACAGGCTGGTGGTCGCAGCATCTTTCAATATCGAAATGCTTTCTACATCATCCATGTTGATGTTGGCAATGGCCGAGGTAAAGGGTACCCCATCTACCACGTACAGCGGTTCGCTGCTGGCATTAATAGAGCCAAAGCCACGGATGCGAATAGCAGGGGTAGAACCGGGCTGGCCATTAGCAGTGGTGGTAGCAATACCCGGAGCCGAACCAATGATAGCGGTACCTACGTTGGTCAGCGGACGGTTTTCCATGGCCTTGGCCGTGATTTTGGCGGCGCTACCAGTAAAGGTTTCCTTTTTGGCTGTACCGTAGGCTACTACAATTACCTCGTCCAGGTCTTTGGAAGCAGCCTTCAGCGAAATCGTAAAGTTGCTGTTGCTGCCCAGCCGAATTTCCTGCTCGGCAAAGTTGACCGACGACACTACAATAGCCGTGGCATTGGCGGGCACCGACAGGCTGAAACTGCCATCGTCGGCAGTGGTGGTGCCTGTGCCACGGCTTCCTTTTACTACTACCGATGCGTTGGCAAGGGGCTTGCCTGCTTCATCGGTCACTTTTCCGGTGACGGTGCGGTTTTGTGCGATGGCTACGGATAGCATGGCACAGCACCCCATCACGAGCATGACGAGTTTTCTCATAATCAGAGTTTTAGTTTGGGGCGTGAATGTAGGGAATAAACATTTTGATAACACTGCCGCTTGTACCGTAGCCGCTGCCAGGCGGCGGCCTCTCATAACATTTGGTTATATATGGCGCGGCGATATGGCGAATGCGGCCCTTAGTGTGAAGAAACTCGCTGCGCTTGAGCGGTGTGGAAACAGCGCAGCGGGCTCAGGCCCCAAGGCTAGCCGGCTGCCTTTGAGCGGCATAAAGAGCCATCAGTAGCTCAAACACTCGTCCCCCGTAGCTGTGTGTCGCCAAATGGCTGTCACCACTTTTTTGGGTGCGCCTGTTTGGGTGACAATGTTTTGCCTGGCCGGTCTATCCGGCTGCTGGCTTGGGTGTTTAGTTTGTGTTGTTGGCCTTCGGGTTAGTGCTGCAGCAGGCAGCGGATTGGCGCAGCGTCCTCTTGCAGGAGGTATGGCTGGCAAGCAACTGTAAAAACTATTGGACTTACTTGCCGTAATTATCTTCGAGCATCACCGCTCTCGATGTTTCGTCTAGTTCGTCCAGGAAGTCG
>CANHEC010000335.1 GCA_947459455.1 Chitinophagaceae bacterium | reverse complement strand
CATTTAAACCATGGCGCCGCCGTGGTGGACATAGGTGCCAACATTGGTCTTTTTGCGGCCTGGATCGCCGAGCATTTTCCGGCTTGTCAGATAGTGGCTGTGGAGCCGCTGCCACTCAATGCCAACATCATGCGGCAAAACCTGAAGGCCTTTACACAAGTAACCTGCGTAGAAGCAGCGGTAACTGCCAATAGCAGTGAACCCATCAGCTTCTATTCCAATGACGATGGCGAGTTTACCGACTCTGCCACTACCATCGAGGGCCTATTTGAAAATAAAAAGCGCATCACCGTGCCTGCCATTCCATTGGCCGAGGTACTGGCCATGGTGGATGGCCCCATCGGTGTGTTGAAGATAGATTGCGAAGGGAGCGAATATGATATCCTTTTCAACAGTGACCCTACTTTGCTGAAGAGGGTGCAATGCGTGATAGTAGAAACCCACGAACTAGCCACCCCGGGCCACAATGCGGCGGCTGTACAACAGTTTCTGAAAGACCAGGGCTTTGAGCTGAGCACCCATGCCGTGGGCGCCGGCCTCGATATCATTTGGGCCAACCGCCCTGCCTAATCCTCTTTTACCATCGAGGTGTAGGTATCGGGGGATACCTGAAATTCCTGCAAAAACAGCATGGGCTTGCAGATGAACGCCTGCAGCAACTGGTTGGTAGCGGCATGGGACAGCGCCGTGTCGGCCTCCAGGCACACGGGTCGGTGAATCTCTGCCATTAGCCGTGCACCCCGCAGGCTGATGGCATAGGCATGGGTAAAATCGTGATAGCCGGCTCGCCACAGGTGCTGGCTGTAGGGGCGGGCCACCAGGTTATTAATCATGGTATGGTTCCACTTGAGGAGCCCCAGGCGGTGCTGCAGGTGGTACAGCCAGCGCTTGAGGGGGGTAGTAGCAGTAGGCGCATCGTTTTTATCGTACCCCAGGTACAGCAGGTCCCAATCGGGCGGCAGCTCCTGCAGCATAGCGGGCCATTGTGCCAGCGCCGCCACTTGTGGCACAGCATCGTCTTCCAGAATCAATGCATGCGAAATATGCTCAGCCATCATTCGCTCATAGATGCGCAGGTGGCTGATACTGCAGGCAATAGGGCCCGTACCCATGGGCTTGCTGTAGCGATGCAGTTGCCGGGCTTTGGCATCATCGTACACAGCCGCAATGCGTTCATCCGTGTCTAGCCAGCGCTTGTCAAAAGCCTCGAAATACTCGAAGCGCAACCCCTGCAATAGCGGTTCTAGCTTGGCTTTTCGGTCGGCAGCCCGCTGCAGGCTCACCACAAATATGTGCGGAAAGAAATCGTTGAGCGGCTGAAACACTTGGGCAGACATGCAACAATATTAGGCTGCCATTAGCATCTGCAAAAGCATCACCCTGTATTTTTCAAAGCATTCCCCTACATTTGCAGCGGCAGGTCATACACGACCAGCTCCTGCTGAACTCCCCCAGGACCGGAAGGTAGCAAGGGTAGGTGGTTGTAGCGGTGCGATGTATTCAGCCTGCCACTTTTTTTGCCCCTTTTGGGGCAATTATTGTTTTTGGCAAATGCTTTTCTTTGCCACGCCTGTTGGCATCATTGCTACGTTTTCATCTCTCAATTCCATACCATGAAATTTTTTATTGATACCGCAAACCTGGCCCAGATAAAAGAGGCCAACGATCTGGGCATTCTTGATGGCGTAACTACCAACCCCTCGCTGATGGCGCAGGTGGGTGTAAAGGGCGAAGAAGCCATTATGAACCATTACAAAGCCATTTGCGAAATAGTAGATGGCGATGTAAGCGCCGAGGTGTTTTCGACCGATTTTGAAGGCATGATAGCCGAAGGGCAGAAGCTGGCGGCCATCCACCCCAATATTGTGGTGAAGGTGCCCATGATCAAAGACGGTGTGAAGGCCCTCAAGTGGTTTGCCGACAACAACATCAAGACCAACTGTACCCTGGTGTTTTCAGCTGGCCAGGCTATTCTGGCGGCCAAAGCCGGCGCTAATTACGTGTCGCCTTTCATCGGTCGTATCGACGATAGCGGCTGGGACGGCATGGAACTGATAGCGCAGATCAGCAATATCTACGCTATTCAGGGCTTCAAAACCGAGATCCTGGCAGCGTCTATTCGCAATGCACTCCACATCATCAAGGCCGCCGAGGCCGGCGCAGATGTGTGCACCTGCCCGCTGGATTCCATCCTGGGCCTGCTCAAGCATCCGCTGACGGATATCGGTCTCGCCAAGTTTTTGGAAGACGCCAAAAAGACAGCGCAGTAAGCATTCGTCTTCCAGGCTCTTGTTATAGCAAATCCCCGCTGGAAGTGTTCAGCGGGGATTTTATTTAAACTAATCAAGGGAAGATGGTTTATCGCAAAGAGAATACACGCAAAGACAACTAAGCATTCCACCTTCCTTTGCGCCCCCTTGCGCACCCTTTGCGTTCCTTGCGGTTCAATTGGAAATGCTGAAGAAGGGATATTTTTTACCGCAAAGTGCGCACAGAGAACACACGCAAAGGACGCTAAGAAATGATGGATGTGCAGCCTTCCTTTGCGCCCCTTGCGCATCCTTAGCGTTCCTGGCGGTTAAAAGAATTGACCGCAAAGACGCGAGGGAAATACACGCAACGGCCGCCAGGCATTCCAACCTATCTTTGCGCCCCTTGCGCATCCCTTGCGTTCCTGGCGGTTTATTTTTCACCGCAAAGACGCAAGGGAAATACACGCAAAGACCGCCAAGATTTTCCACCTTCCTTTGCGCCCCTTGCGCATCCCTTGCGTTCCTTGCGGTTAAATGAATTTATCTCAAAGCTGCCAGGGAAAGACACGCAAACGCCGCAACTCCACTCAATCTCAAATCCAAAAATCTCAAATCTGAATTTTCAACGGTTCGGCACAAAAAACTGCCGCGTATTCATTTCTACTACCCCAATCAGCTCATCCGACCGGGCGCCAAAGGGCGTGTAATAAAGCAGCACCCGATAGTCGTTTTCCGCTTCCCACAGGTTGCCCTCCGTCAGTGCAAAGGAGGGCGGCGCCAGCGGATTATTCTTCGGGCGGGTCACATAAGCATAGTTGTAGTAGCCATTTTTCAGCAGGATACTGTTTTCGTACACCCCCAGGTTCTCATTCCACTTCATGCGGGTTTGCTCTGTCAGCTGGTATTGTGTCAGCTCCCCGTACAGGTATACGTTTTGGTTGGCCAGCAGCTCCGGTTCACGGGTCATGAGGGTAAAGTGAACCCGGCCAATATCGCCCTGCCACCAGGGGTTGATGTTCTCCAGGTGGCTCACCGCAAAGCGTCCGTTGATATCGTTGTAAAACAGATACCGCTGCGGGCTGCGGATGGTATCGGGCCGCACGTACACGTTGTTGGGATTGGTTTTGTAATCGATGCTCGCCACCCGGTCGCTCTGCAGCCTGAAGCTGCGCAGGTCCAGCCAGCGCCATTCCTTGCCGCCCTCAAACAGCAGCTGCTGTTCATCGCTGTATTCATAATTTTTACCCCTGATGAACGACGGATTCGACAGCATAGCCGTACGGTTCCACTGGTTGTTTTGCATCACCACCAGCTTTAGTTCGCGGCCTGGGTTGGCCACATCAAAGCCTTTAATGGCCAGGTCTACCAGCACTTTTTGGTGGGTCAAAAACTTGGTTTGATCAAAGGGCTGTTGAAAACGCACCGCCATCGTGGCCTTTTCATTTACCACCAATAGCCGCCGGCTAAACAGCAGCCTGGAAGTATCTCCATTTTCAAACACTTTCAGCAGGTAGTTGCCCGACCGCGAGGGCATGCTATTGGCTGCCGGCAGCAGGGCCTGGTAGTGCACATAGCGCTGCTGCGTGGCCGATGAAAAGCGGAATTGTGTGAGCCGCTGCTGGCTAAAGCCTCTGATATAATCCATGCTGCTCAGGTTCACCGGCGTCCAGTCGGCATTGCACAGCACCCAGGTATAAAAAT
>CANHEC010000334.1 GCA_947459455.1 Chitinophagaceae bacterium | reverse complement strand
AGCGTGATTGTAAATGGAGCTCGTATTATCCGAAGTGCTTGTATCGGCCAATCAATTATGTTCAATGTGTTTGATGGCAAAACCATGAAGCCATGGGACAACAGCAGTGGTGGCCGATTTGGAAGTGCATTTTACTGTGGGGCCGGCCGTGAATTCAACTTCGAATTCAACTATTTTGACCATACCAACCGCAAGCGTATCGTCGACTTTTTAGACGCCATTCCTACCGGCGATTATGTAATAGCCCGCCTCATCCTCGACCCGCCGTACGACTCCAGCTTTGCACAGTATTGGCAGCGAGATACCCTTATTTATGGCAAGGGGAATAGCCTTTACCACCGCCTGAAGGCACAGGGCTTTTACAACATCGATTCGCTGAACAAACCCCGCACTTTCTCTTTCATTTTCCGGAAAAACGACAGCCTCAGCTTTGCACCTGCCGTCAGAATGAGTGAAGGCGTATTTGACCGTATTCATACTTCTGAATCCCTGTTTACGCTGGACACTACCGGCCGCGTCAGCTCGCCTGTGTTTGGCCCGGCTGCCGAGTGGAAATCGGTGTTGTGGGATGCTGCTTTGCCTGCTAATCCACTAGCACGTACCAACGCCAATATGGAAATATGGGGTGTGCGCCCCGATGGCAGCAGCCAACTCATCACCAGCATCGATCGTACCATCAGCAGCTATGATGCATCGGGTATCAACGCAGCGCAGTACCCTTTCCTCCAACTGCGACTGCGCACTGGCGATACCGCCACTTCCACGCCCGTGGATCTTCGCCATTGGCGCATCACCTACACACCGGTGCCCGACGGTGCCCTGTCGGCCCGCGACTTCTGGCAGTGGAGTGGCGATAGCATCAAGGCCATCAAAGACTCTCTGAAATTTGGCATCGCCTTCCGCAATGTATCGGCACAGCCGCTACCAGCTACCAACTACCGGCTGCTGCTGGGCAATGCAAATGGACAGGAACTGCCGCTGATAACCGGTACGCTGAAAGCGCTGACCGTAGGCGATACAGCCCGTATCCGCTTTGAAGGTCGCTCTGATACACTGCAAGGCAAATACTACCTGCGACTGGAAGTAAACAATGCCCGGAACCCTGTAGAGGAATCTTATTTCAACAACCTGCTGTTTCAGCCTTTTGTAGCCGATACACTCAACTTCCCGGTAGAGGTGCTCGGTTTTACCGCGACCCCGGCTACCAATGGTGTACAAGCGGCATGGAATGTGAGCTACGAAACCAAGGTGAACCGATACGAAGTACTGTTTGGAACTGATAGCCTGAATATGCAGGTGGTGCTTACCCGCCTGCCGCTCAATGCAGGTACGCCGCTACAAGCTTACGGCAGCCTGCATGGCGCCCCCATTATTGGCCGGAACTACTATCGCTTGCGGGTGATAGACCGCTATGGCAATGTGATTCTTTCTCCTGCCCGTGAGGTAGTACAACAACTACTGACCGCCAGCATAGCACCCAGCGGCAATGCCATTGGGGCCAACTGGCAGTTTAGACA
Source organism: Chitinophagaceae bacterium (assembly GCA_947459455.1). Lineage (GTDB taxonomy): Bacteria > Bacteroidota > Bacteroidia > Chitinophagales > Chitinophagaceae > Phnomibacter. The sequence goes on along the minus strand of CANHEC010000334.1, from coordinate 2,448 downwards.
CGAAATGAAACTGGCCGGCTACCAACTGCAGCACAGTGCCAACGCGGGTGCATGGGCCGATGTGGCCAACCAATCGCCCCGCAACGACGGTGCCCTGCTGAACCAGTACCAACTGTTGCACACACGGCCCAGTATTGGCAACAACCGCTATCGGCTGCGCTACACCGATGCTTACAACAATGCCTACCTAACCAGCGAGGTGGCAGTTAATATCTTCCTGTCGGACTTTGCGGCCACTGGTAGTGGCAAAACAGCGGTGCTTAACTGGGAAGTGTTTAATGAACTGAATATTGCCCGGTACGATATAGAATGGTCGCAAGACTCCAGCAAGCTGCAACCGCTGGCCCAACAGGTACCTACCAACAACGCAGCGGGCACCTTTAGCTACAACTATACCCATACCAATCCGCCCATTGGCTACAACTACTACAGGGTAAAAATGACGGATGGCAATGGCAACATACAGTATACCGCTACCCAGCGGGTGTTTATTGGCGATGCTGCTACCCTGCTGATTTTCCCCAACCCCATGACCAATGTGCTGCGCATAGTAACCGGCGATCTTACAACCAACTGGCAGCTGCAACTATTTGATGCTGCTGGCAAATTGGTAATAGCACGTACCGGCATCGGGCCCGCCAGCATTCCGGTTACGCATCTTGTAAAAGGCACCTATTTCCTTCACCTGGTAAAAGGCGATCAAAAGCTGACCGAGCGACTACAAAAATTATAAATCAACCGACTGAATTAGAACCCACGGTTATACCAGCATGCACAAAGCATGGTGGCAAAGCCGCGGGTTCGCAATTTTGCGACGACGCCCGCTTTTATGAAGAAGCCCGTACCATTACTTACGCTACCCATGCTGGTAGCAGCACTGCTGCTGGCCGCTGCCACCGCCGCACAACCATTGCTGCGCAATGAATGGATCGACTATAGCAAAACCTACTACCGCTTTGCCGTAGCGCCCGCTACCGCCCTGCCCAACTGGGCCGGCACCCATGCCAACCGGGCCGACTATAACCAGCTGCAGCGCATTCCCTTCAGTACCCTGCAGGCATATGGACTGGCCAATACGCCTGTCGAAGATTTTCAACTATGGCGCAATGGGCAGCAAGTGGCCATTTACACCTTTCCTGCCAGCGGCCTGATGGGCCCCGACGGCTACATTGAATTTTGGGGACAGCACAACGATGGCAAGCCAGACCGCGACCTGTATCGGTTTGGGCACTTTCAGGTAAATGACCGATGGAACCTTTTTACCGACACGGCCTACTACTACCTGACCGTGAACCCGGGTGGCAGCAACCTGCGCATCACCGATGCCAGCCATGATCCGCTGAACAGCCCCCTCACCCCCGATTCGTTTTTCATGCACACCATTCGGGTAAACCCACGTACTAACCGGAACCTTGGTTTTGCCATCAACATATCGGGCAAGGAAGTAAGAGCCGCCACTTTTGACAATGGCGAAGGATGGGGCGAAATCCGCTTTGGTGGTTCGCCACACACGGTAGGCCTGGGCCGGCTGTACGCCTTCCGCCGCTCCGACTCGCTGATGCGGGCCGCCTTCTGGGCACAGGGCCAGGCCAACATCAACCGAAGCATGGAGATCAGACTCAACGATTCGGTGGTGGCTGCCAAAACGTTTAGGCGCTACAATCCCGATTCGGTGTTCGCCAGCAATATTCCGCTCAGCCGCGTCAATGCCAACGATTCGATAGCCGTGGCCGTGCGGCTGGGTACGCTTGACAACGCGTGGCGGTCCACGGTTTTCAAAGTACAACTCACCTACCCCCGCCGCTGGGAGTTTGACAAAAACATGGCAGCTTTCGTATTTGAACTGCCGGCCAGTGCGACCCCACGACTTTTGAAGCTGGTAAATTTTGACACGGCAACCGGCACCAAAATACTATTGGACCTCACCAACAGGCAGCGCTACCAACTGGTGCGGGTAGCCGATACGTTGTGGGTAGAACTGGCCCCCTCGGCCAGTGCCCGACAGCTGGTACTGACGGCCACCGACCCCAACCCTGCCCGCAACCTGGTGCGCAGCATCAGCACCCTTACGCCCCGCAGCTTTACCAACTATGCACTGCCCGAAAACCAGGCCGATTACCTGATCATTTCGAACAGCCGGCTGTACAATGCCAACGGACAAAACTATGTGGAGGCCTACCGGCAGTACCGGGCCTCGGCTGAAGGCGGAGCTTACCAGGCTGCGGTATTCGACATTGCCGACCTGACCGAGCAGTTTGCATACAACATCACCATGCACCCGCTGGCCATTCGCAATTTTTTGCGCCTGGGTCGCCAACAGTTCAGCCAGCCCATTCGTGGTGCTTTTTTAATAGGCCGCGGTGCTACCTACGACTATAACCGGGCCGATACCAATGTAAACCGGCTGCATCTGGTGCCCACCTGGGGCCAACCGGCTTCCGACAATCT
>CANHEC010000333.1 GCA_947459455.1 Chitinophagaceae bacterium | reverse complement strand
TCCATCCACAGTTTTTAGCCGTTCCACGCATCCGGGCAGGGTTTTTTCACAAAGAAATCCACCGGGCGCTGTGCGTAAAAAAAGGGCTGGTCATCCGCTTTTTTCAGCTGCTTTTTTTGCTAAGGGGCAGCTGCCGGCACCTGTTTCCAGAGCTCGTTTTTATCATCGCCGCACAGGCGCCCTCAGCAGCGGCTGTAGCCTGTATCTTTGCGGCCCAAGTTTGCAATCGATATGACTATTTCTTATAAATGGCTGTGCGACTATTTGCCCATTGGCAGCACCCTGCCGGCCGAGTGGATTGACCCCGACAAGATGGCCCGCATACTAACCGCCATTGGCCTGGAGGTGGAAAGCATGGAGCCCTACGAAAGCCTAAAAGGTGGCCTGCAGGGCCTGGTGATAGGGGAGGTGCTGAGCTGCGCCAAACACCCCGACGCCGACAAGCTATCGCTGACCACCGTGAGCATTGGCACCGGCGAACCGCTGCAAATAGTATGCGGCGCCCCCAATGTGGCGGCCGGCCAAAAAGTAGTGGTGGCCACCGTGGGTACCACCATTTACCCGCTGAGTGGCGAGCCCATGACCATGAAGAAGGCCAAGATACGCGGGGTAGAAAGCCAGGGCATGATTTGCGCCGAAAATGAAATAGGCCTGAGCGACAACCATGCCGGCATTATGGTGCTGGATGCTGCGGCCGTGCCGGGCACTCCGGCAGCCGACTACTTTCAGGTGTACACCGATACCATTTTTGAAATAGGCCTGACGCCCAACCGCATGGATGCCATGAGCCACCTGGGCGTGGCCCGCGATGTGTGTGCCTACCTCAGCCATCATCACAAGCGGCCCATCCAGGTCAAGAATCCGCTGCGCCAAGTGAGCTTTAAGGCACCGGAGCAAAGCAGCCTGCCCATTGGCGTAAAAATTGAAAACGAGCAAGCCTGCCAGCGCTACAGCGGCGTAAGCATAGCCGGCGTGCAGGTAACCGAAAGCCCCGACTGGCTGAAAGAAAAACTGAAAGCCATTGGTCTGCGTCCTATCAATAATGTGGTGGACGTTACCAACTTTATACTGCACGAAACCGGGCAGCCCCTGCATGCTTTTGATGCCGACCAGATCACAGGACGCCAGGTGCTGGTGAAAAACCTGCCCGAAGGCACGCCCTTTGTGTGCCTGGATGAAAAGGAACGCAAGCTGTATGCCGAAGACCTGATGATTTGCAACGGCGATAGCGAGCCCATGTGTATCGGCGGTGTATTTGGCGGCTTGCACAGCGGTGTTTCGGCCAGCACGGTCAATATCTTTTTGGAAAGCGCCTGGTTTCAGCCGGTGAGCATTCGCCGCAGTTCGTTCAGGCACGGCCTGCGTACTGATGCGGCTACCCGCTTCGAAAAAGGGGTGGACATCAGCCAGACCGTGCAGGTGCTGAAGCGGGCCGCCGCCCTGATTATAGAAACCGGCGGTGGCGAACTGGCCAGCGATGTGGTAGATGTGTACCCGCAGCCGCAGGAACGCAAGCAGGTGGCGCTGAAATACCACTACCTGAAAAAGCTGAGTGGCAAAAACTATCACCCCGATTCGGTGAAGCGCATTTTGGAAAGCCTGGGCTTTGAGTTTATCAAAGAAGGACTGGATGATATGTGGTTTGCAGTGCCCTACAGCAAGCCCGATATTTCGCTGCCGGCCGATGTGGTAGAAGAGATCATGCGCATAGATGGCTACGACAATGTGGAGATACCCGATGGCATCTTCATGGCGCCATCGCCCGACGAGCATGGCCCTGCCGAAGCCCTGCGAGAAAAAGCCGCTGCCTACCTGGTAGGCCTGGGCTACCACGAAATACTCACCAACAGCATTACCAACAGCAAATACTATAGCGAAGAAGTGCTGGCCAGCAGCGTACGCATGCTGAACAACCTGAGTGCCGATCTCGACATCATGCGCCCTTCGATGCTGGAAACAGGCCTGGAATCGGTGCTGAACAACCTAAACCGCCGGCAGACCGACCTGCGCTTTTTTGAGTTTGGCAAAACCTACCACAGCCAGGGCGTAGGGCAGTACAGCGAAAGCCGCCACCTGCTGCTGCTGGCTACCGGCCAGCTGCATGCCGCCCACTGGCGCCAGCGTGGCACCGCCACCGATTTGTACTACCTGAAGGCCACCGTACAAAATCTGCTGCAGGCCATGGGCCTGACGCAGCTGCGCTTTGAGCCATTTAACAACGCCGACCTGCATGGCCTGCAGGTGCTGGCCGGCCGGCAGGTACTGGGTACGCTGGGGGCCGTCAGCGCCGGGCGCCTGCGCCCCTTCGATATTCGGCAGGCGGTATGGGCCGCCGACCTGCACTGGGACGCCGTGCAGCAGCAGGCCCTGGCTACCCGGGTAAAGTACACCGAGCTCACCCGCTTTCCGGCCGTAGAACGCGACCTGGCCATTGTGCTGGACCAGCAGATACCCTACGCCGAAATAGAAGAAACGGTGGCCCAACTGAAGCTGGCCAGGCTGCAAAGCATGCGCCTTTTCGATGTGTTTGAGAGTGATAAGCTGGGCGCCGGCAAAAAATCGCTGGCCATCAATTTCGTGTTTCAGGATACCGAAAAGACCATGACCGATCAGGAGATTGATGCGCTGATGCAGAAACTGGTGCAAGCCTTTGAGAAAAGGCTGAACGCCGACATCAGGAAGTAAAAAGCCGGCGGGGATAGCCGGCGCAAGCGCTGTCCCCTTTGCTTACCTTCAAACTCATTACTTTTCAATCATCTTCCCCCAAAGGGCTATGCAACAGGATACGACAGCGCTGATACAACAACTGGCCGGCAAGCTGCAGCACTGGAGCCGCCTGCAGGAGCAGCTGCTGCGTGAAAACGACAAGCTGCGCCAGCAGCTGGAAGAGCAGCGGGAACTGGCCCGCCAAAGCCAGCAGGAAATACAACTGCTGAAAGAGCAGGTAGTAGTACTGCAAACCGCTGCCGGCAGCATGGACGATGCCTCCCGCAAGGCTTTTGAAAAGCGCATCAACCAATACCTGCGAGACATCGACAAGGTGATAGCCTACCTCAATACCCAATCGTAAACCAATACTGCAGCCTGTGAGCGACTTGATTCCTATCAGCATACAAGTGGGCGACCGCAGCTACCGCATCAAGGTAGAGGCCCAGCACGAGGAAATGGTGCGCAAAACTGCCCGGCTCATCCAAGAAAAGATCCAGGAGCTGAAACAGCAGTTTGCCGGCCAGGAAATGCAGGACTATGTATCGATGGCGCTGATCTGGTTTGCTACCCAAAATGCCCGCGATGTACACGGGCAAATGCTGGACAAGGAGCTGACCGAGGGCTTTGCCCGCCTGAACCAGCTGGCCGATAAAGCCATTGCCCAGGCCGAATCCCGGCCCTGAGCCGCCGGTAGGGCACCCGCTTCGCAATTTTTTTCCAGCCGTTTCGTTAAATGTTGCAACATTGGTGGCACGGTTCTTGCACCGTCTGCCGTGTTCGGGTCTTTTTTTTAAGCAACAATGGGAAAGGGATAGTACAATGAAGCAATTCATCTGTACCCTGTTTTTGGCTGGAACCATGGCGGCTGGCTGGGCTGCCGGAGGAACAGGGAACGAATCGCTGGACAAAGAAGCCAGGCAGTATAAAATGCCGGTATCGTACCTGGTACTGGCCAACCGGCTGTACCAGCAGATGGGGCTGCAGCAACGCGGCCTGGAGAAAGACGTGTTTTTGCAGGCCTACAAGGGCTACCTGCTGCTGCTGGGCCGCGGCCTGGTGCGCCAGCCCGACCTGCTCAGCATTGCCGACTTTAGCCAAAGCAGCAAAAACAAGCGCCTGTACATACTGGACCTGAAGCAGGAAAAAGTGCTGATGCAAACCGTGGTGATGCATGGCAAGAACAGCGGTGCCGATATGGCTACTTCATTCAGCAACGTAAACAACAGCAACAAAAGCGTTTTAGGCTTTTTGCTAACGGCCGATACCTACATC
>CANHEC010000332.1 GCA_947459455.1 Chitinophagaceae bacterium | reverse complement strand
GTTTGGCAAGGGCATTCGGCTGGGCAATACCGACAACATCAACAAGTTCTTCCTCATCACCAAGCCGTACAACCAGGACCAGTTTTTATACCGGGAGCTGCAATTCGAAAACATCAGCCTCGATGAAATAAAGCTGAAGATCGACAACTTCAATAAACGCTACCTCTTTACCGGCTTCTATTATCCCGGGCGCAAGGGCAGCATCGAAGGCGTAGCGACTGCCATATTCGACAAGACGAAGCTGGAGTGGGTGGTACGCACCACCACCCCGTTCGATGATCAACTACGGGAAGACAACCGCGGCAGCCAAAACTTCAAGAACGCCTTCAACGATTTCTACATTCACGAAGTGACCATCCGCAGCGATGGCGCTTTTCTCATCAATGCCGAAAGCAACTACCAGAGCAACCGTGGTGGCGGCATGCCCTTTAACCGATGGGATATGATGAACCCCTGGATGAGCCCAATGGGCTGGGGCGGCGGCTGGGGCATGCCAATGGGTTGGGGTGCCTCGCCCTGGGGCTGGGGCTCGCCATGGTGGGGTGCGCAAAACAACAATACCCGCTTCCATGCCGATAATATCATCGTGCTCGCCTTCGATAAAAATGGCAAACTGCTGCTGAGCAACCAGGTGGTAAAATCACAGTTTGACGACAACAGCGCCAATGCCATCAGCTACTTTATGGCCAATACCGGCAATGGGCTGCAATACATTTACAACGACTACGAAAGCCGCAACCTGGTGCTGGCTTACCAAACACTCAACCCCGAGGGCCGCGTTATTCGCAACCCCACCATGAAAAGCATCGAACGGGATTATAAGTTTTTACCCCGCCTTTCCAAGCAAATCGATCGCAAAACCATCCTCATTCCCTGCCTGTATCGCAATTCATTGTGCTTTGCCCGCCTTGAGTTTCCGGCATAGGCCGGTGCACCACCAGCCAGCTACAAATGTGATAAAGTAAAGCCCCGCACTGCCGGGGCTTTAAATATTTTTGGCCCCTCTTATCAACCTAGCATTCTCATTGTGATTGGCGTATTCAGAGAACGGAGTGCCTTGCAGGTACCAGCCTTACTGGTGCTTACTTTATTGCTCAAAATGGGCTACACCGGCTATCAACTGCCGGCAGGGGGCTATGGCCAGCCAGGGGGCCTGCTGGCACAGTGGATCAATGAGCACCTGGTGGGGCACTACAGTCAGCCATTTTTAAATGTGCTCAGCTTGCTGGTGTTGCTGGGTTCGGCCTTTTATGCCAATGTAGTGGCCAATAACCGCCGGCTTTTTCAGCACCGCAGCCTACTGGTTGCCATTTGCATCCTGCTGTTTTGCAGCCTGTTTCCGGGTAGCAATGTGCAGCTGCCGGCCCTGCTGGTATTGCCACTCGTTATTGCCTGCTTTGCGGTGCTCACCCGCCTGTACCAAACCGATCAGGCCCGCAGCCACATAGTGAATGCCGGCATTCTGGCAGGCCTCGCCTATTTGCTGTATCACCCGGCCTTGCTGCTTATTCCTGCCTGCTTTATAGGGCTGGCCCACATGCGGCCGTTCAGGCTGGCCGAGTGGCTGCTGCTGCTGGTAGGCTTGCTTACACCGGCCTACTTTGTGCTGGCTATCGAATTTTTGACCAACCACTGGCAGCCTGCCCGGCACCTGCCCCACTGGCAGGGCGCCCGCATGGCAGCCCCCGATACCCTGTATTGGTGGGTGGCGGCCGGTATGGGGGTGCTATGGCTGCTGCTAGGCTTTGCCAGCTGGAACCAGCAAACCCGCCGCATGGTCATCCAGATCAGGAAAAACTGGTATACCCTGCTATTCATAGGCCTGCTGCTGATACCCGCCATGCTGCTATGGCCCGGCCACCTGTACGGGGTGCTGGCCCTGCTGAGCTTTCCGGTGGGCTGCCTGCTGGCCAGCACCTTTGCCGGCGAGGGCAAAGGCATTGGCCAGTTGTTGTTTTTCTGGCTGCTCATTATTGCTATTGCGGTGGTGGGCTGGGGCTGGAAAAGCGGCGGCATGTAGGCCGGGGCATTCAGTTATCTTTGCGCCGGCCAGGCGCCATTTTGTATAAAAAAGCGACAATATGAAATTTGGAGTGGTAGTTTTTCCGGGTAGCAACTGCGACCGCGATATGCACGATGCCCTTGCCCACGATTTGGGGCAGGAAGTGATCATGCTGTGGCACAAAAGCAAAGACCTGAGCATGTTCAGCACCGACGATTGCATAGTGCTGCCGGGTGGCTTCAGCTATGGCGACTACCTGCGCTGCGGCGCTATTGCCCGCTTCAGCCCCATGATGCAAAGCGTGATAGAATTTGCCAACCGCGGTGGCAAAGTACTGGGCGTGTGCAATGGCTTTCAGATACTGTGCGAAGCCGGCCTGCTGCCAGGCGTGCTGCTGCGCAATGCCAACCAGCAATTCATTTGTAAAAACGTATACCTGAACGGCGCCAGCACCCAGGGGCTCAAAATACCCATTGCTCATGGCGAGGGTCGCTACTTTGCCGATGAAGCTACGCTGGACCAACTGGAAGCAAACGGCCAGGTGATTTACCGCTACGCCACTGCCGACGGCATCATTACTGCGGAGGCCAACCCCAACGGTGCCATGCGCAACATTGCCGGTATTTGCAATGCCAGCCGCAATGTATTTGGCATGATGCCGCACCCCGAGCGGGCCTGCAGCCAGGCGCTGGGCAATACCGACGGCGTTGCCGTGTTTCAGGAGCTGGGCCTGCTGCAAGCCGCCGCCGTGAATGCCTGAGCCACACCAGCCGCTGTCATTCCGCACAATGTTTTGAAAACATTTACAGAAATATGCGGCCGCCACCGGTAAGGATACACACCGCCCTGCGTATGTATACTAATCTTGCTACCGGCGCGGCGGCACCAGCCGCACAGGTTTCAAAAAAATATATTGGCATGAAGCAATTGTTGACACTGATAGTAGCTGCCACCCTGGCTTTTCAGGCGCAGGCACAGGTGAAAAACCCGGTGAAATGGGTTTTTACGTCGAAACAGATTGACGCGACGACTTACGAACTCATCATCACGGCCAACATCGATCCGGGCTGGCACATTTATACCATCGACCACAAGGCCGATATTGGCGTGGCCACCAGTTTTGTGTTTAAAACCAACCCGCTGGGCAGCACCAATGGCAAGCTGAAGGTGGTGGGCAAACCCGTAAGCAAGCGAGACCCTTCTACCGCCGAGATGGTGAAGTTTTATGAAAAGACCGTCCAGTTTGTACAGGTAGTGAAGCTGAAATCGCCGGTGAAAACATCGTTCAGCGGCACGGTAGAGTACATGGCCTGCGACGACAAGCAATGCCTGCCCCCTGCCGAAAAGGCCTTTACCATCGCGTTGCAATAATGCAGTTTCGGCTTTGTCCGCCTTTTTCAAATCTGCCGAATGAAGAAACTATTGTTGGCCTGCTGGTGCCTGTTGGGTATTGGGCTGGCCGCTTTTGCACAGGTGCAGCCCAGCTTTGCTGTACAGGCCATCCGCACCAGCGATAGCACGGCGCAGCTCAGCATCAAGGCCCAACTGCCCGATAGCCTGCTGCTGTTTTCTGTAAAAAAACGCGGCGCCGACGACCCATTTGTAAGCATGCTGCAGCTGGATACCAGCCGCGGCCAGCGCCTGCTGGCTACCGATACCGCTACCGAAAAAGGCACCCTGCAACTGCTGCCCGATGGCAGCGGCGGCACCTACCGCCTGTTTCCCGATAGCGTGGAGTTTTTGTACAACCTGCACACCGGCCGCCAAGACAGCCTCAGCGGCTCGTTTGTATGGCTGGGCAAGCAGGGCGACGAATTTCCCAACGGGGAAGAAAAATGGGAGCTGACCCTGCCGGCGAAAGATGCTGCTGATACGGCCGGCACCGGTACTGGCAAATCGGCCAATAGCTCGGCATGGGGACTGTTTTTGCTGGCGCTGGCAGCCGGCTTTGCAGCCGTGTTTACCCCTTGCGTGTTTCC
>CANHEC010000331.1 GCA_947459455.1 Chitinophagaceae bacterium | reverse complement strand
CGAGTTGGACACGGTGGCCGACAGCATTGCTTTTTTGCAACAGCATCAGCCAGATCTCATTTTCTCTGATATAGAGTTATTGGATGGCCAGGCATTCGATATTTACCGCCAGCAAGCGCCAGGCTGCCCCATCATTTTTACTACCGCCTACCACCAGTTTTGGATGGATGCGTTTGAAAGCAATGGCATCGACTATTTACTGAAACCATTTTCTACAGAACGCTTTCAGAAAGCGTGGGACAAATTTCAGCTGCTACGCAACCAACCAAGCAGCATGCAACCATTGGCCAGCCTGCTGCAACGGCTGGAAAGCACCTTGCAAACAAAGGCTTACAAGCAACGCTTTAGCATCCATGGTCATCAGCACATTTACTTTTTGGATACAACCCAAATAGTGTGGCTGGAAGCTCGTGACGGCGTGGTATTGGCATTTGATACAGCAGGAAAGAAACATTTGCTGAGCCACGATAGCCTCAGCAGTATTGCAGCACAGCTGGACCCCACGGATTTTTTTCGTATCCATCGCAGCTGCGTCATAAGGCGGCAGCACATCGAACGTATTGAACGCCTCAATAAAAATGCACTATCGGTAAAAATGAAAGGATACCCCGACTACCATGCTGCTGCTCAAACCATTACAGCCGCCTTTCGGCAGTGGCTGGAGGGCTAACCAGCACTTGTGGAAGGGTTGAGTTGAGGGACGTCAGTGCGCTGCGGCGTACCTTGCTGGCATATGCAGCCCGGCACCTTGCTTGTCAGCAGCCCATTATTGAACGACGATTATTTCGAACAATCGGTCGTGCTCATTTGCGAGTACTATCCAGGTACTGGCGCCCTTGGCTACGTGGTCAATAAACTGCATGACCGGCCACTTAATCATCTGCAGCAGTTCAGGCATGCACCAGCACTGCCCCTGTACCAGGGCGGGCCCGTACAAACTGATATGCTGTACTTGCTGCACCGAAGTCCGCAACACATCGGCGGGGGTAGCATGGTAGTGCCCGGCCTGTACAATGGTGGCAGCATGGAGCAGGCAGTGCGCCACCTGCATGCCGGACAAATACTGCCACGCCATCTCAGATGCCTGCTGGGCTACTGCGGATGGGATGCCGGCGAACTGGAGGCCGAAATAGCCGAAGGCAGCTGGCGGGTGAGTGATCAGCCGTGGCAAGTGGTATTTGATGCGATAGACATACCGACCGAACAGTTGTGGGCGCACCTGTGGCAGTCCACATCAGCCTGACCACAGGCTTCCTCCACCCGCACGACCATTCGGCACAACACATGCAACATGATGACCAGCGATATAACGACACCGCATGCTGCCAGTAACCTATGAAAGTATGTGCCCAAGCGGCATTGATAGTGCAGCCCAGGCGTGAAGCAGCCTGGCTCATGTTTTACGCTATTAAAAAAGCATGGCACTTGCACGGCAGGCAGCAATGGCCTGCCGGCTGGAATAGCCTACCGTGATGAACTGTCTGCTTACTGACGGCCTTTCACAAGAGCGGGCAGGTCTTCGGGCTCCACCTCTATGGCCACTACTTTGCCATTGGGTGCTATCAGTATATTATGCGGTATGGCCGAAATACGGTAGGTGAGAGCCGCATCATCTTCCCAGCCTTTCAACTGCGATACCTGTATCCAGGGCAGTTGATCTTTTACAATCGCTTTGCGCCAGCTGTCACCATCTTCATCCAGTGATACAGCAAAAATTTCGAACGGATGCCCCTTCAGCGCCTCGTACGACTGGCGCAGGGCAGGATTGGCCTGCCGGCAGGGGCCACACCAGCTGGCCCAAAACTCCAGCAGCACCCACTTGCCCTGCAGGGCCGATAGCTTTTGCAGCACACCGCTGGTATCGGGGGCCGCTACATCGGCGTACATGCTGTCTACCGCTATTTTGCGCACCATGGCCAGGTAGCGGCTTACCGCTTCCCCACTCTTCGATTGCTGCTGCTGCGGCTGCAGGCCTGCAAACAACTGGCGGGTGGTATCAATATCCCATTGAGTTTTAAACATCGATAAATAAAAAGTACTGAGCAGAGAAGCCGGATGTTGCCTCACAAACTGCCGATATGCTGCCGCCTCGCTTTGCTCGGCTGCTTCGTATGCTGCGGCCAGCTTCTCATGGTCGGCATCTGGTTTTTCGGCCGCTTCCTCCAGGGCTTTCTGCTGGCGCAAAAACGGGCGTACCGTATTGGCCAGCTTCTGCTGTTCATTGGCCAGCGGTGTACCGCTAATTTCAGCAAACCGCAGTTCGTAGTTGGTCATTACCAGTGTGGTAGTGCCCGCTTCCAACCAAAATGTTTTCTGCTGGCGCTGATCTGCTGTGTACAGCACCATATGCTGTGCCGATGCCGCCAGCCTACCTTTTATCTCAAACCGATTCTGCTGTACCGTAGCACTATCGGCACGGGCGTTGGCAGCAGCATCAGCCAACTGCAGGTATAGCCTCGTACCATTTGGCAGTCCGCGTGTCGTTCCTTTTACCGTAAAAGAGCCCTGTGCCGATGCCCCCATGGTCAGCAGCAAAAAAAATAGAATAACGCCCGATCGTATCATACAAGAAAAAAATTTGCGGAATTAAGATAAACGAACCAACGCAGCGATGGCAGGCTGCTGCTGTTGATGGTTTGCAAAAACTACCAACTGCACAACCAGTGGCTATAAAAAAAGTGCTGCCAGTTAGCCCGGCAGCACTTTATCACAATTTCACCCGTGGAGTTGCTTACAGGTACCTCCGTATTTCCTCTACCAGCTCGGTGCGGGTAATAGGCGTGCCCTTTATTTTGTTGTAAGGCTTGGCATCTACCAGGTACAGGTCGCGGATGATGCGAATGAGCTGCCCATTGTTGATTTCAGGCACCAGCACGGTATCGTAGTTTTTCAGCAGCTCGCCCAGGTTGGCCGGAAATGGCCGTACATAACGCAGGTGCGCATGTGCCACGGCATGGCCTTCAGCCTGCAGATCGCCTACAGCAGTTTTGATAGCGCCGTAAGTGCTGCCCCAACCAAGCACCAGTACTTTGCCAGTGGCGGGGCCGCTATCCAGCTGCTGCGCTGGTATGAATTGCGCCAGCCGGTCTACTTTTTCCTGGCGCAGTTTTACCATCAGCTCGTGGTTGTCGGGCTCATAGTTTACGTTGCCGGTAATGTGTTGCTTTTCCAGCCCGCCTATGCGGTGTTCCAGTCCCGGTGTGCCCGGTATGGCCCAGGGCCTTGCCAGCTTTTCATCACGCTGGTAGGGCAGGTATTTTTCTTCGCCTTCGGCCAGCTCGGTTTTAAAGCTTACCGGAATGGCGGGCAGATCTTCTGCATTGGGAAAACGCCAGGGTTCGGCACCATTGGCGATGTAGCCATCACTCAATAGTATCACCGGCGTCATGTGCTGCACGGCTATGCGGCAGGCCTCCATGGCCACCTCAAAGCAATCGGCCGGTGTGCTGGCGCTGATGATGGGCATGGGCGCTTCACCATTGCGGCCGTAGTAAGCTTGCATCAGGTCGCTCTGCTCGGTTTTGGTAGGCAGGCCGGTGCTGGGTCCGCCACGTTGTATGTTGATGATGACCAGCGGAATTTCCAGCATCATGGCCAGTCCCATGGCTTCGGTTTTGAGGGCTATGCCCGGGCCACTGGTGGTAGTAATACCCAGCGCACCACCGTAAGCGGCGCCAATGGCCGAGGTAATGCCGGCTATTTCGTCTTCGGCCTGAAATGTGCGTACACCAAAGTTTTTGTGACGGCTCAGCTCGTGCAGAATATCGCTGGCAGGCGTAATGGGGTAGCTACCCAAAAACAGCGGCAGTCCGCTTTTTTCGCTGGCGGCTATCAGGCCATACGCCAGTGCCTGGTTGCCCATGATGCTGCGGTACACACCCGGCTTCATTTTGGCTTTCTCCACCTTTATCTGCGTGGTAAAGGTTTCAGTAGTATCGCCATAGTAGTAGCCAGCCTGCAGCACTTTAATGTTGCTGTTCAGGAT
>CANHEC010000330.1 GCA_947459455.1 Chitinophagaceae bacterium | reverse complement strand
GCCAGGTGTTCCAGCCAAAGCACACCGGGCCGCATGCCCTGGCCAAAGCTGCCAAACTGCTGCGCAATACCCAGCGCATGGGCTCCTCCGTAGGTGGCCCATTTCAGCAGCTGCGCAGCCGGCAGGTTGGGGTAGTGCTGTTGCAATAGTTGCATTTCATGCAGTATGCACAGCACGGTATTGCTGGCCAGGCTATCGGTACCCAGGCAAATGGCGGCATGGTGCTGCTGCAGCATGTGCACATCGGGCAGGGGGTTGCCAATATAGCGGTTGGCACCCGGGCAAAGGCAAAATGAAAACTGCCCGCTGATGAGTTCGTAGCTGTCGTGCAAAAACCGCAGGTCAGCTTCGGTAGTAGTGCAGTTGTGTACCAGGATGGTGCTATTGGCCATGGGTAGCAGGTGAGCACAGTACTGCAGGCTGCTGGCGCCCGAGGGCTCAAAAAAACTGATGTCGATACCAAGCGCCTCGTACAGTTGCAGCAGCGGGCCTTCTTTACGAGTCAGAAAAGCCTCTTCCGCTTGGCTTTCCTGGCTGTGCATGCACACTACTGTTTGCGGTTGCCCCTGCAGCAGTTCAAACAGGCGGGCCGATACGCTGTAAGGCGCATGTGGCACCAGGCTGATGCGGCTGGCAGGCTGGTATTGCTGCAAAGCGGCGGCGGTGGCCAAGGCCTGATCGAAGCGCTGCTTGGCAGTAGCTGGCACAAAGCCGGTTACTTCTACAAAGCTGTGCCAGTACAAGGGGGACGCTGCTTTGATGGATGCCGATAATGCCGTATTGCAGATATCGCCCACGGCCACAATGCCTTTGCCCAGCATTTCTTCGGCCGCGGCTTGCATGGCATATTGTACCAGTTCGGTTTCGGCCTGGCGGTTGTACATCACGCCTTGCAAAAAAGGCACCATGCCTTCGCCTGCCGGCAGCCGGCTTTTCAGGTGGCTCAGTTCCAGGTGGCAATGCGCATTTACAAAGCCGGGGCATAGCCATCCGTGTGGCAGCCGGCGTACACTGTCATCGTCGGGGGCGGCGGCTGGCAGCAGGTCCAGCACCATGCCGGCATCGTTTAGTACCAGCACGCCGTTGGCGTGTGGCTCAAAGCCATCAAACACAACCGGAGCAGAAATTTTTTGCATGCGCTGGAGAGCTTTAGTTGTTCGGCATTACAAATCGCCCAATTGCGGCCGCAGCACAATGTCTTCTACCACGGCCTGCGGGCTCAGGTGGGCGCTGGTATATACCATGCGGGCTATGTCCTGTGCTTCCATCAGCCGCTCCGGTGGTATGCCGCTGCCGGCCCAGCTATCGGTCCAGGTGGCTCCGGGCATCACATTGGTTACTTTAATGCCGTGGGGCTTCATCTCTTCCCGCAGGTTTTGGCCAAACCCATACAGCGCAAACTTGCTGATGCTATAGCCGCCGCCGTTGGGATAAGCTTTTAGCGATGCAATGGAGCAAATATTGAAAATGTGACCACGCTGTTGCTTCATCATGCCGGGCAGTACCAGGCGGGTAAGCTGGTAGGCCGATAGCAGGTTGGCTTCCAGCATGGCTTCCAGATTGCCCTCCGCTTCGGCATGCACGCTGCCGGGTACAAAGTAGCCGGCATTGTTGATGAGTACGTCTACCACCGGCACCTGCTGCTGCAGCCACTGCTGCAAAGCGGGCAGCTGCGCCTGTTGGCCCAGCTGGCAGGCATAGTGCAGCACCGTCGTTTGCGGAAAGCGGGCTTGCAGCTGCGTAGCGGCCTGTTGCAAGCGGCTGGCATCGCGGGCCATCAGTACCAGTGTGTGGCCCTGCTTATCGGCCGCAAAGGCTTCGGCCATGGCCCAGCCCAGCCCGCGGGAGGCACCCGTGATTAATATAACCATGAATAAACGTTTGGTTTGGCAGAAGAGAAATAGCTTGCGCAAATATCGGCCCCGTGGCCGCTGCTACCGGCATCATGCGATACAAACATCTTTTTTTCGACCTCGATCATACCCTGTGGGACTTTGAAACAAACAGCCGTGACACCCTGCACGAAGTGTTTCACGCCCACGGCCTGCACCAAACGCTGACGCCCGATTTCGACGGCTTTTACCAGCGCTACTCCTACCACAACAAGCGCCTGTGGGATCGCTACCATCATGGCTTTATAAAACAGGAAGAGCTGCGCTGGAAGCGGATGTGGCACACCCTGCTGGAGTACAAGCTGGGCGACGAAAAGCTGGCGCTGCAACTGAGCCAGGAATACCTGGAAATTCTGCCCCATAAAACGCAGCTGTTTCCATACACCATCGAAATCATTGAGTACCTCACCCGCAAGGGCTATGCGCTGCACCTGATCACCAATGGCTTTGAAGACGTGCAATGGGGCAAGCTGCGCAACAGCCAGATCGATCATTACTTCGGCGAAGTGATTACCAGCGAAAGGGCCATGTCGCTGAAGCCACACAAAGAGATTTTCGAGTTTGCCCTGCAGCAAACGGGCGCCAGCAAAGCCGAGAGCATCATGATAGGCGACAACCTGGATGCCGATATTCGCGGTGCCATGGAGGCAGGCCTCGACACCGTATTTGTAAACCACATTGGCGAAAGCACCGAGCTACAGCCTACGTACACCATTACGCATCTGCAGCAGCTCGAGGCCATCTTCTGACTCCTACGGTTCGGTTGCTGCGGGTACGCAGCATAAAAAAAGCCGGCATACCTGCCGGCCTTTTTTTGTTTTGTAATCAGAGGAGATTAGTTGTAGAAATACATGAAACCACGCTTGACACCCTGTGCCGAGCCGAGGCCAATAGACTGGCTCCGGGCATCTTTGTCGCTGGTGATCAGTACAAACGGCGCACCTGCTTCAGCCGCAGCTTCCATCAGTTTTTTCATCGCCTTTTTGTCGGCAGTGTTAGCGGTATGAAAGCCCATGATACCCGAAGTTTTTCCGCGGATTTCATCGCCTTTTTTGAGGCCGGCAATCATCGCTTTGTCTTCTACTATCTGTACCTTCTCCCAATCGTCTTCGCCGCTTACTACCACTTTTTCAGAAATCTGCTCTTTGCGTCCGCTGGAGTAGGTGATTTCTTTTACTGCCAGGCGTCCAAGCATTTGCTCTGCTTCTTCTCCTTCGTAGCGAAAGACAATAGAAGTTTCGGTAACACGAATAACTTTTACATTCAGCGTTTCGCCATCGTGTTTTTTGATTTTGTCTTGTGCCAGCGCTGCTACACTTGTAGCCAGCAGCAAAGCGAACAACATTATTTTTTTCATAACCTCGTGTTTGATGTAGTAAATGTATTGCTTCACCCGCATTTCGCTGCATTAATAATCGCAGAGTAACTGTTTTTTTTGATGTGCGGTCCTACTTCGGATGGGCCAGCTGTGGCCAACCAAGACCAGGTTGGTAGCGAAGAAAGCACTCCTCATTGGCGTTTTCTGGCTATGGTCGGTAGTTTGCTTACCTGATAGACATGAATAAAAAAAACCGATTGCTGAATTAGCAATCGGTGTTCGCTGAGCTGAAGATGGATGCAGTTATTTTTTCAGTCCTATTTCCCGCAGCCGCTCATCCAGGTACTCGCCGGCGGTGGCATCGGGGTAGGCCTTGGGGTGGTCGGCGTCTATGCAGTTGTCGAGGCAGGCCAGGCTCATGCTGCCTTTGGGATGCAAAAAGAAAGGGATGCTGAAACGGCTGCTGCCCCATTTTTCGCGGGGAGGATTGACCACCCGGTGGGTAGTGCTCTTCAGCCGGTTGTTGGTCAGGCGTTGCAGCATGTCTCCCACATTTACCACTATCTGGCCGGGCAGGGCCGTCACGCCTACCCAGTCGCCCTGCTTGGTCAGTATTTCCAGGCCTTCGGCACTGGCACCCACCAGCAGGGTAATGAGGTTGATATCCTCGTGCTGCTCGGCCCGAATGGCCGATTTGGGCTCTTGTGTAATTGGCGGATAGTGGATGGCCCGCAGAATACTGTTGCCATTGATGACGAATTCATCAAAGTACTGCTCGT
>CANHEC010000329.1 GCA_947459455.1 Chitinophagaceae bacterium | reverse complement strand
TGTTGAACTGGGTGATTTTTTTCACCCCCATTTTCAGCGCTATGTCGTTCAGCATCTGGCGGTTCACCATTTTGCTGCGCATTTCGGTCAAAAAACCTTCGCCCTTTTTGGGATAGCGCATAAACAGGTAATCGGCTACCACCGCACTCAAAATGGCGTCGCCCAGGTATTCCAGCCGTTCATTGTTTTCTTCGGGCGTTTCTTTTACCGACCGATGGCTGAGGGCAGTCATGTACAAATCAAGATTGCCCGGCTTAAAGCCCAGTACATTTTTCAACGATTGCCGAAACTGTTCACGCTGTTCGTTGGACCTTAAAAACGGGATTCTCCAATTCACACAAAAGCGATGGCGTAGTAGTACGCCGCTAAATACGTTAAAATGCCTTAACAGTCAGTGTGGCTACGCCATAAACTTCTTCACAATGATGCAGGCATTGTGACCGCCAAAGCCAAACGTGTTGCTCAAAGCTGCATTCACCGTGCGGTGTTCTGCCTTGTTGAACGTAAAGTTGAGGCGGTTGTCCAGTTCAGGATCGTCGGTAAAGTGGTTGATGGTGGGAGGCACTACATCGTGAAGAACCGCCTGTATACAGGCGATGGCTTCGATAACGCCGGCAGCCCCGAGGCAGTGGCCGGTCATTGATTTGGTAGAGCTGATATTGAGTTGGTACGCATGATCGCCAAACACATCCTGGATGGCTTTCACTTCGGCGCCATCGCCCAGTGGGGTGCTGGTGCCATGCGTGTTGATGTAGTCAATTTCAGTGGGCTGCATGCCGGCATCGGCCAGTGCGGCCAGCATTACGTGCTTGGCACCCAATCCTTCGGGGTGCGGGGCCGTAATGTGGTGTGCGTCGGCGCTGGCACCAGTACCAGCTACCTCGCAAATGATACGGGCACCACGGGCTTGTGCGTGTTCCAGGCTTTCCAACACCAGCGCACCAGCACCTTCTCCCATTACAAAGCCGTCGCGGTCTTTATCGTATGGGCGGCTAGCTGTTTCCGGACTGTCATTGCGTTCGCTCAGCGCCTTCATGGCATTAAAACCGCCTACACCAGCCTCGCTAATCACTGCTTCCGAACCGCCGGCCAGTACCACGTCGGCTTTGCCGGCCCTGATAAGATCTACCGCTACACCAATCGCATTGGTAGAGGAGGCACAAGCGCTGGTGACCGCAAAATTGGGCCCCCGCAATCCGTGCCGCATGCTGATTTGGCCGGCAGCAATGTCGAGAATCATTTTTGGGATGAAAAAGGGATTGAACCGGGGCGTGCCATCGCCTTTGGCAAAATTCATCACCTCTTCCTGAAATGTAATGAGCCCGCCGATACCGCTGGCGAAAATGACACCGGCGCGGTCTACATCTATATTGTCTTTGCTCAAGCCTGCGTCGGCCATGGCCTGGTCGCTTACCACCAGTGCCAGTTGGCAGTAGCGGTCCAGTTTCCGGGCTTCCTTGCGATCGAGGTAGTTGGTGGCATCAAAGTTTTTCAGCTCGCAGGCAAACCGCGTTTTGAACTTGCTGGCATCAAAAAGGGTGATAGGGCCTGCGCCACTTACACCATTTACCATGTTTTGCCAGGTATCGTTCACGGTGTTGCCAAGGGCGCTCAGGGCGCCGATGCCGGTTACAACTACTCTTTTTTGGCTCATACGCTTTGTATCAGGCTGCAATAATAGTACTACTTAAAAAAATGGGGAACACTACCCTGGCTTTCGCCCAAAAAGGAGTGTTCCCGAATAAGATCAAACAAGATTGATTACTTGGCGTGCTCTTCCAGGTAGGTGATAGCCTGTCCTACAGTAGTAATAGTTTCAGCTTGTTCGTCAGGAATCGAAATGTTGAATTCTTTTTCGAATTCCATGATCAGTTCAACGGTATCCAAAGAATCGGCACCGAGGTCGTTTGTGAAAGAAGCTTCGGTTGTCACTTCTGCTTCATCCACGCCCAGTTTGTCGACAATTATTTTCTTTACTCGAGTTGCGATGTCGCTCATGGTATGAGGTTTTTAGTACCGCGCAAAAATAGAGTTTTTGCCAAACTAACAAATTTGGTCCTGCCATTTTGTACACATCTGGCAAGCCTTTCGGCCCGAGGCAGCGGCAAACCGCCATTACAGCAATGGTAGCAGCTGCTGGGTATTTTCGCCTAAATTCGCATCCCCGTCAGGCATGGCCTCGGTTCCTTTCACACCTTTTTGACCAACCAACACCGCCGCCTTAAGCGGTTGATAACTAAGTGGGTTTACCGACGCGGCCCATCGCATTGTTCCAACATCGACAAGAACAAAACGGCGAATCCGCCCCAAAAAACGAACAGGTGAAAGCAATCATACCAGTAGCGGGAGCAGGCACCAAACTGCGGCCGCATACCTATACCCAGCCCAAGGCCCTCATACCTATTGCTGGCAAAACCATCCTCAGCTTTATTGTAGACCAATTGCAGGAGGCTGGTATCAGGGAGTACATATTTATAGTAGGATACCTCGGCGAAAAAATTCAAGACTACGTAAGGCACGCCTACCCGCATCTCCAAACGCATTTTGTGTACCAAAATGAGCGGCAGGGCACCGGCCATGCCATCCAGCTTACCCGCAGCCTGGTGGGCGACGACCAGGTGATGGTAGTGCTTGGCGATACCATTTGCGAGTACAATGTGAAAGAAGTGGTGGCCTACCCCGGCAGCATGCTCGGCATCAAAAAGGTAGACGACCCCCGCAATTTTGGCGTAGCCGAACTGGACGACGATGACCTGGTAGAGCGGGTGGTAGAAAAGCCGGCCATTCCCAAGAGCAATATGGCGCTGGTAGGTGTGTACAAAATCAACGAAACCGCCCTGCTGTTTGAATGCCTGGGGCAAATACTGCACGAAGACATCAAAACCCACGGCGATTACAACCTGACCGATGCCCTGCAGTGCATGATCCAAAAGGGTGCCCGCTTCAAAGGCTTTCGGGTAAAGAACTGGTTCGACTGTGGCAAAAAGGAAACCCTGCTGGAAAGCAACGCCACCTTGCTGAAAAAGATAGGCGGCAATGTGAACCCCGTGTCGCATCCTTTCGAAAACACCATCATCATCCCGCCTGTGAGCATTGCGCCGGGCTGCAGTATCCAAAACTCTATCATCGGACCGCATGTGGCCATCGGTAGCAATACCACAGTCAATCATTCCATCGTTCGAGATAGTATCATTGGTTCGTACACCAATTTGTACGAAGTAGTAATCGACAACTCACTGATAGGCAGCGATGCCAGCGTGAAGGGCCTCAGCCGCAGCCTCAATATTGGCGACAATACAGAAATCGACTTTGGTTGACAGCTGCCGTTCCCATCACGCTATCCGGCTTGCCGGCAAGTGGTGGCACTGCATTACTTTGCTGCTATGAACAATCGCGTCACCACCCTCTTTGGCATTGAAGTACCTATCATACAAGCTGGCATGATTTGGGCCAGTGGCTGGCGCCTGGCCAGTGCAGTCAGCAAAGCCGGTGGCCTGGGCATCATTGGTGCTGGCAGCATGTACCCCGCCGTGCTACGTGAGCACATTGAAAAATACAAAGCCAGTACTACCAAGCCATTTGCGGTCAACCTGCCGCTGCTCTACCCCGATATTGACGCTCATATTCAAACCATCGTCGATCTGCAGGCACCCATCGTATTCACCAGCGCCGGCAATCCGAAAACATGGACAACACAGCTGCAACAGCATGGCATCAAGGTGGTGCATGTGGTGAGCAGCAGCAAGTTTGCCCTGAAAGCCCAGGACGCTGGCTGCGATGCGGTAGTGGCCGAAGGATTTGAAGCAGGCGGCCACAACGGACGCGAAGAAACCACCACCATGGTACTGATACCCGCCGTGAAGGCAGCGGTGCAGATACCAGTGATAGCCGCTGGCGGCATAGGTACCGGCGCCCAAATGGCAGCCGCCCTGTGCCTGGGTGCCGAGGGGGTACAGGTAGGCAGTCGCTTTGTGGCCAGCCCCGAAGCCAGCAGCCA
>CANHEC010000328.1 GCA_947459455.1 Chitinophagaceae bacterium | reverse complement strand
ATTTTTTTTATTAACGACCGCCACGCTCCACGTTTGGCCGATGTTGCATTGGGTTCCGTAATTTTCATACCACTCATTTTCGTGTAACCCCTATTAGCTGCCCTATGAAGCCCCGTTGGATTGCAACGCTTTTTGTGCTGTGCCTGCCAGCCACCTTATGGCTCTCCGCTTGCCAATCGGATGCTGGCGAAGCCGTAGCCGATACCGATGAGGTGAGCTACAACTTTCACATCAGGCCCCTGCTGAGCGATAAATGCTTTAAATGCCACGGCCCCGACACCGCCAAGCTGGAGGCAGGCCTGCGCCTGGACATAGCCGCTGCCGCCTATGCGCCGCTCAAGGAGAGCAAAGGAAAATTTGCCATTGTGCCGGGCAAGCCCGAACAAAGCGAACTGATGCGCCGCATCAAAAGCACCGATAGCATAGAAATGATGCCGCCGCCCGATGCGCACCTGGGTATGCTGAGCAGGGAAGAAATTGCCTTGTTTGAAAAATGGATTGCACAAGGTGCCAAATACGAACCGCACTGGGCATTTACCACTCCCAAAAAACCGGCTGTACCAGCAGTAAACGATGATTGGGCCCGTACCGACATCGACAAGTTTGTACTGGCCATGCAGCAGCGCAAAGGCCTGCAGCCCAACGAAGATGAAACGCCTGCCCGCCTGCTGAAGCGCCTGAGCATAGACCTGACAGGCCTGCCACCCACGCTGGCGCAAATGGATGCGTTTGAAAAAGACCACAGCGACGCCGCCTACGAAAAAATGGTGGAAGCGCTACTGGCCACACCGCAGTATGGCGAAAAAATGGCACTGCACTGGCTGGACGTAGGCCGGTACGCCGACAGCTATGGCTACCAGGATGATAACATCCGCAGCCAATGGCCCTGGCGAGATTGGGTCATTCATGCCTTCAACAACAACATGCCGTACGACCAGTTTTTGACCTGGCAGCTAGCCGGCGATATGCTGCCCGAAGCCAATAAGGAACAAATACTCGCCACCGCATTTTTCAGAAACCATAAGTACACCGAAGAAGGCGGCGTGATAGATGAGGAATACCGTGTAGAGTACCTGATAGACAAAGTAAAGACCTACACCAAAGGCGTATTGGGACTGACAGTAGAGTGCGCCCAATGCCACGATCACAAGTATGATCCTATTTCGCAAAAGGACTACTACAGCATGTTCGCCTTTTTCAACAATACCTATGAGGTAGGCTACGAAGGCGATGTGTCTATTTCGAAGCCGGCCAAGCACCCGCTGATGACCATCAGCCAGGAGGATGTGAAAGGCTTGCTGCGCTTCATTAACAAAAAGGACACGAACATGCTGACCGTATCGGTAATGGGCGAACGGGATACAGCACGCAAAACCTATATACTAAACCGTGGTGTATACAACCTGCCCACCAGTACCGAAGTGAAGCCCGAAGCCCTGCCGGCAGTAATGACCTACAGCGAGCAACAATACCCCCGCAACCGGTTGGGCCTGGCCAAATGGACCACAGACAAACGCAATCCGCTGACCGCCCGGGTGTTTGTAAACCAGGTGTGGCAGGAGTTGTTTGGTCGCGGCATTGTAAAAACCAGCAGCGACTTTGGTATGCAGGGCGAACTGCCCTCACATCCGCAGTTGCTCGATTGGCTGGCGACTGACTTTATGGACAATGGCTGGAACATGAAGCGGCTGGTAAAGCAAATAGTGATGAGTGCCACCTACCGGCAAAGTGCCCGTGTAAGCAAAGAGCACCTCGAGAAAGATCCGGAGAATGTATACCTGGCACGTGCCCCGCGGCAACGGCTGAAAGCCGAGCTGGCAAAAGACCTGCTGATGGCCAGCAGCGGACTGCTGAACCCCGAAATAGGTGGACCCAGCGTAAAGCCCTACCAGCCAAAAGGTATTTGGGAAACTGCCTCGAGCGGCCGCGGAGAACTGGCTACCTACAAGCAAGACAGTGGTTCGGCTTTGTACCGGCGAGGCATGTACACATTTATCAAACTGACCGTGCCGCCGCCCTCCATGGCCATTTTTGATGCCAGCAACCGCGACCAGTGCGAGGTGAAGCGGCTGAAAACATCGACACCGCTGCAGGCCCTGGTGATGATGAATGACCCCACCAGTCTCGAAGCATCGCGGGTATTGGCACAGCAACTGCTGGCGCAGACAGCCGATGATGAGAGCCGCCTGCGGCAAGCGTTTCGCCGCATCATTTGCCGCCAACCCACTGGAAAAGAGCTGGATATTTTGAAGAGCTATTTGGAGCAACAACGTACTGCCTTTAAAAACGGTCAATTGAATGCCGATAAGACCCTGGCGCATGGCGAGTACCCGCTGCCCGCTAATACCGACAAAAAGGAACTGGCCGCCTGGATGAAACTGTGCAGCACCATTTACAACATGGAAGAAGCCATCACCAAATAACGCAAGCCGCTATGGAAAAAGACGCATTGGAGTATAGCCTCAATTTGAATCGCCGCAAGTTTTTGGGGCGCCTGAGCGTAGGCATTGGCAGCGCAGCCCTAGGCTCGCTGTTGATTCCCGATTTGCTGAGTGGTGGCAGCAGTACCGAAGAAGTAGCCAGTACACTCGGCGTACCGCATTTTGCCCCCAAAGCAAAGCGCATTATTTATCTGTTTCAGAACGGTGCGCCCTCGCAGCTCGATTTGTTTGACTACAAGCCCATGCTGCAGCAGATGTTTGGTCAGGATTTGCCGGCCAGTGTACGTGGCGGGCAGCGCCTCACCGGCATGACGGCCAATCAAACCAGTTTTCCGCTGGCAGGCACCCGGTTTCAGTTTAACCAATATGGCCAACACCGGGCATGGATAAGCGAGCTGCTGCCGCACACAGCCCGGGTAGCCGACGATTTGTGCATCATCAAAACCATTCATACCGAAGCCATCAACCACGATCCTGCGCTTACATTTTTTCAGACCGGTGCGCAAGTAGGCAACCGCCCCAGCATGGGCGCCTGGCTGAGCTACGGGCTGGGCAGCGAAAACCAAAACCTGCCGGCCTTTACCGTACTGCTATCGAAAGGAAAAGGCAACGGTCAGGGGGTGTATTCCAAACTGTGGACCAACGGCTTTTTGGACAGCATGCACCAGGGCGTACAATTCAGCAGCGGCGAAAACCCGGTACTGTACCTGAACAATCCGGATGGCATTGACAAAACGGACCGCCGCAACATGCTGGACAAACTGGCGGAACTGAATGAAGTGGGCTTTGGTGAAACCGGCGACCCCGAAATAAGGGCCCGCATACAGCAGTACGAAATGGCCTACCGCATGCAAAGCGCTGTGCCCGAGATAATGGATGTGAGCCGCGAACCGGAAGACATTGTAAAACTATACGGCCCCGAATGCCTGGTGCCCGGCACCTACGCCGCCAACTGCCTGCTGGCCCGCAAGCTGAGCGAAAATGGTGTACGCTTTGTACAGCTGTACCACCAGGGCTGGGATGGCCACAACAACCTGCCGCTGGAAATACAAGGCCAGTGCCTGGATACAGACCAACCTACCGCAGCACTGCTCACCGATCTGAAACAACGCGGGCTGCTGGATGAAACCCTGGTGATTTGGGGCGGCGAATTTGGTCGGACAGCCTACTGCCAGGGCCCGCTTACCAAAGAAAACTATGGCCGCGACCACCACCCTCGCTGCTTTACCATTTGGATGGCAGGTGGTGGCGTAAAACCCGGTGTGTGGGGCGAAACCGATAAGTTTGGCTACAACATTGCCAAAGATGGTGTGCACGTGCACGATTTTCATGCGACCGTGCTGCACCTGATGGGGCTGCACCATGAGCAACTCACCTTTAAGCACCTGGGCCGCCGCTACCGACTGACCGATGTGGCCGGTGAAGTGGTGAAGGGATTGATAGCATAAGCTAAGTTCAAGTAATAAGTGCAACGGGGAGTTCTCCCTTTCTGGGCGGAGTGAAGCGAAGGCGTAGCCGAAGCGAAACGGAGCCCAGAAAGGGAGGGAGCCGAAAAACT
>CANHEC010000327.1 GCA_947459455.1 Chitinophagaceae bacterium | reverse complement strand
GCTATTCAGCAATGCCTGGTAGAATATGACTACGATGTTTTGGCAGCCGCCCGCCGGCTCGATATTGGTAAATCGACCATTTACCGCATGATAAAGGCCGGCGAACTGCAGGTACGATAGCGGCCAGGTTTTCTACACTTCCCCAGATCCCTTTGCACCAAAATGACAACAATACATACGCAATACTTATTGGATACCCTGGATAACAGTGGCGATGGGTACTGGCGTTATCTGGTAAATGATAACACGCTTCAGGCATCGGCCCATTTGCAGCAGCTGTCCGGCGCTTCGGATGCCGCGGGTTTTCTGGCTGTCATCCACCCCGACGACCGGGACCAAATGGCGGCGCTTTGGCAGCAGTATGCTACCGGCGGCTTGCAACAGCACTGCGTTGAGTATCGCTTGTGCCACCCGCACAGCGGCGAAATAGCCTGGTTGCAAGACCGTGGCTGCCTGCTGAGTACGGATGAGGCAGCTCAGCCATTCGAGGTGGTGGGCATCATCAAGAATATGACTGCACAGCACCAGGCTGAAGCGGCCCATCAGCGAGCTACGCAGCGCCTCGATAGCCTGCTCACCAACGTGCAGTCGGGTATACTGGTTGAGGATGAGCATCGGCATATCCTGATAGTGAACCAACAATTTTGCGAGCTATTTGGCATACCCGTAGCTGCCGAGCACCTGGTAGGTACCGATTGCAGCAATGCAGCCGAACAGGTGAAGCATTTATTTGCTCAGCCCGAGCAGTTTGTACAGCGGATAGATACTTTGCTGCAACGGCGTGAGAAATGTATGGGCGAGAGCCTGCGCATGAAGGACGGTCGGGTGTTGCTGCGAGACTTTATTCCAATTTGGCAACAAGAGCAATACAAGGGCCATCTGTGGAACTATGTGGATGTAACACGCTATGCCAGCAATGAAGAGCTGGAGATACAACAAACAATCAACTTTTTTCTATCATCACTGTACGACAAGGAAACTGTAGAAGAGACCCTGTGGGATGTGGCTGGCAATTGCATAGCAAAACTTGGATTTGTAGACTGTGTGATATACCTGGTAGATGAGCAGCGGCAGGTGCTACAGCAAATGGCTGCCGTGGGTGCAAAAAAAGCAGGTGAAAAACAGGAAATAGTAGCGCCTATTGAAATAGCGATTGGAACTGGTATAGTGGGTAGCGTAGCCGAAAAGGGGATAGCTGAAATAGTGCATGATACCACGCTTGATGATCGATATATACCTGATGATGCAAGCAGACTGTCGGAAATCACCGTGCCTATTTTGCTGGATGGCCGGGTGTTGGGCATTATTGATAGTGAACATCCTGAGCCGAACTTTTTTACGCATCGGCATCTTCAAATCCTGTCTTCTATTGCTCATCTCTGTGCTATTAAGATAGATCTTCTGCAAAACAAACAGCGGCAGCAGTTGGCTATTGAGCAGCAGCGCCGTTTTTACGAAACGATACTCAATAACATCCCGGCCGACATTGCTGTGTTCGATGATACGCACCGCTATCTGTTTGTAAATCCGCGGGGTATAAAAGATGACAACCTGCGCCAATGGATAGTGGGTAAGCGAGACGAAGACTACTGCCTGCTGCGCAACAGACCCATGGAACTGGCCACCAACAGGCGGCAACGCTTTAATGAAGTAAAGGAAGGCCGACAGCTGATGACGTGGGAAGAAGAACTGCAGGATGCCACCGGCCGAAGGAGCTACCAGTTGCGCAACATGTACCCCGTATTGAATGACAATGGAGAGGTGCATATGGTGATCGGTTATGGTCTCGATATCACCGACCGTAAGCTGATAGAACAACAAATCAACAAAAGTGAGCAGGCGCTGCGCAACCTCATTCGTCATAGCCTGGCAGTGATTTTGACACACGACCTGCAGGGGAATATTTTAAGTGCGAACCCGGCCTGCTATCAGCTGTTGGGGCGCCCCGAGGGTAGCCTCGAGGGAAAGCCGCTGGCCACATTGCTTACCAGCAGGCACGGAGCTTTTGTGCAGCAGCATTACCACGATTACTTGCATCGTCATCATTCACTCAAAGGCGTGTGCAAGGCGGTTACTGCCAGCGGGCAAGAAGTGTCGTTGCTATTCAACAACTACCTGCTGGAGCAGGATCAGCCGGTTGTATTGTGCTTTGCCATCGACATCACAACGCGTATACAGGCTGAAGCAGCGCTGAAAGATGCCATGCGCAGTACTGAGCAGGCAGCACGTGCCAAAGAGCTTTTTCTGGCCAATATGAGCCATGAAATACGCACACCCATGAATGGCATTCTTGGTTTGGCCAGCCTGATGGCCAAGACGACTTTATCGGCCCAGCAGGAAGAATACCTCTCC
This sequence comes from Chitinophagaceae bacterium, assembly GCA_947459455.1. Classification (GTDB taxonomy): domain Bacteria; phylum Bacteroidota; class Bacteroidia; order Chitinophagales; family Chitinophagaceae; genus Phnomibacter. The sequence goes on along the minus strand of CANHEC010000327.1, from coordinate 1,650 downwards.
ATTATTCAGGAGTCGGCCAGGCATTTGCTGAAGATTGTGAATGATGTACTGGATCTGGAAAAAATAGTGGAAGGGAAACTTGAGCTGGAGCGGCTTCCATTCGCTGCTGCGCAGAAAGTAGAGCTGGCAGTCTCGTTCTTCAAGTATAAAATAGAAGAGAAGGGATTGCTGCTTTGGGTAAAAAATACCGTGCCTCCCGATTTGTATCTGGAAGGCGATCAGTTCAGGCTGACACAAGTGGTAAACAATCTGATGAGCAATGCACTGAAGTTTACGAATGCAGGTAGCATTGTGGTAGAAGCCAGCTGCGAGCCACATTCGCCGGATACCATGATGCTTCGATTGGTGGTAACCGATACAGGAATCGGTATCAGCGCTAAAGACCAGCAGCGAATTTTTGATCCCTATGTGCAGGCCGATAGCAGTACTGCACGGCAATACGGAGGCACCGGATTGGGATTATCCATCGTTCGCCGGCTGGTGAGCTTGATGGGGGGCAGCATACAGGTACGCAGTCGTGCAGGCGAAGGGAGTAGCTTCGAAGTCAGCATTCCGATGCCGGTAGCGGTGGCTCCAGTTTTGCAGGTCCCAGCGCCGGTTGCTGATGGCATGGCGCCATTGCAAGGCTTGCACATATTGGTAGCCGAAGACACCGATTTCAACCAGTTGATACTACAGCATCTGTTGCAGTCATGGGGCTGCACTTTCAAAATGGTCGATAATGGTGCAGAAGCATTGGCTGCGGTGCAAGCCGAGTATTTTGATATCGTGCTGATGGATATACAAATGCCTGTGATGGATGGCATGGAAGCTACCAGGCAGATACGCCAGCTGACCGATGAAAGGAAGCGAAGTATTCCCATTGTAGCGCTTACGGCCCACGCCTTGAAGGGGGACGTAGCGACCTATTTGACATGTGGGATGAACGACTGTGTGACCAAACCTTACGAAGAAAGCTGGCTGCGGCAAGTAGTGGCCAGGTGCACGGGCAGGCATTTATTGGCGGTGCAGGATGGGGCTGCCGTCGCGGTCGATGCGTCGCTGATGGCCGATTTTTCCAAACTGGAGCAGATGGCCAAAGGAAATGCTACCATGATGAATGACTTACTGCATGTATTTGTAGAAACAACACCCGGTAAAATGCAGGAGCTGCGTGTAGCCATTGAAGCCGCTGATGTGGCCGAGGCCCGACAACATTTCCATAAACTAAAGCCATCGTTGCGAATGTTGGGCAGCGAGGCCATGCGCCAACTGGTGGCCGCACTGGATGAACAGCTTCAACAGGAAGCCGGGGTAGGGGGGCAGGCGCTCAAGTGTTTTGATGCGCTGCAAAATGGCAGTGAGCAAATACAAAAAGATGCCCGGCTTCGTTTGCAATCCCCGCAAGACACATTCGCTGTTTCAAAATGAAAAAATATTCCCATAGTGGGATGCTTGGTCGAAAGGGCCAAAAAATAAAATGTTGATTTTCAATATTTTATCAGTTAGCTGGTCTTTGGCACAGTTTTACTAATTAGTGTGTACCAACGGAAGCGCCGCCCTTGTCGTTGAGCAACTGGCGGTGTGTACGGTTCTGGTGACCGGCGCCAGCGTGTGACATTGCATGGGTAGTCGCCCGCCGGTCGAAAGAATTTACGAATTGGTGTCTAG
>CANHEC010000326.1 GCA_947459455.1 Chitinophagaceae bacterium | reverse complement strand
TCGACCCCTTTCCGGCTGTCAAATCTGTTTATGCACAGACCGTGAAATGCTGCCGAAATGCTTCACTAACGCATGGGTAGCAGCTCGGTAATGGGCTGCCCGATACAGCCGCTGGGCATTTGTATACGCAGCATGGCGGCTACCGTGGGGGCTATATCGGCCATGCTGGTAGGCCGGTTGGTGCGGCCAGGCTGCACGCCCCATCCCATGAAGACTGCCGGAATATGCGAATCGTATGGATACCAGGCCCCGTGTGTGGTACCGGTCACCCAACCATAAAAAAAGCCTGCCTTCAGCACCAACTGTATATCGCCACCCAGTTTGGGGTTGAAGCCGTTTACAAACCTTTCTTTCATCACCGCAGGAAGGTTCAGCTGTTGTAGTTCCGCATTATCCCAGGCGCTGTAGATGTGCGGCTTGCTTTTCAGTTCCTGTACGATGTAGTCAATGATTTCTTTTTTGTTTTTGCGCAGCGTATCCATGGCCGTGTGGTTCAGGTGCAGGTGGTAGTTGGCACTGCTGCGAATGATATTGGGCACGCCAAAACGCTGAAACACTTTCTTATTGATTTCCGTTACATCGCCACTTAGCGGGCTGATGGGAAAACCCTTTTTGGCCAGGTAAAGCGGCGTATGGGCTACGGCGTGGTCTGCGGTCAAAAACACGAGGTATTGTCCTTTGCCCACTTCTTTATCGAGGTGCGCAAAAAACGCTGCCAGTTCCTGATCGAGACGCAAATAGTTATCCTCCATTTCGATGGAGTTAGGGCCATACTGGTGACCAATGTAGTCGGGCGATGAAAGGCTCACTGCCAGCAGGTCGGTGTCTTCGTCTTTGCCCAGTCCTTCGGCCTGCATGGCCGCTTTGGCAAATGCCAGTGTCAGCGTATTGCCAAACGGCGTGGTGCGGATGGCATCGTAGTTGCGGCCGATGTAGCTGCTCAGCTCATGCGGAAATACCGGCCCTTTATCGGCTGGTGATTTGCCTTCGTAGGGCACATCGTCGTCATCGCTTTGCTTGTAGCTATTAATGGGGTACAGCGTTTTCCACGGTTGCTGGTACAGGCTGTCTACCAGTTTGCGCTGGTTAAATTGGTTGACCCATGCCGGCAACTGCTTCATGTACCACGAGCTGCTGATGAAGTGGCCCGTTTTGCCCTCGTACCAATAGGCCGTACCGGTGTAGCCGGCGGGCAAAATACTACCGCGATCTTTAAGGGCCACGCCCACTACCTTGGAGCGAAAATTGGTAGCCAGCCGCAATTCATCGCTGATGGTGGATACCCACAGGTTGCGGGGCGACATCGGCTCGCTATTGGCCGTACCGCCTATCACCTGTACACTATCATCTTCTACGCAGTATACCGTTTTTTTCAGCTGTGGGTCGTACCAGTCGTTGCCCATAATACCGTTGATGGCAGGTACCGAGCCGGTGTACACGCAGGCGTGGCCGGCGGCGGTCACTGTTTGGGCGTAGGGTATCATGGTGTTTTCGGCACTAAAGCCTTCGGCCAGCATGCGCTTGAAGCCGCCACTGCCGTAGCGGGCATGGTAGCGGTACAAATAGTCCCATCGCATCTGGTCTATCACCAGGCCTACCACCAGTTTCGGACGTTTTCCATTGAAAGGCTGTACACTGGTGGGGGCCTGCCCCATGGCTGTAAGCGCCAGGCAGCACAGGCCCAGCAGGGCTGGTATTTTCTGCATCCTCATCATGTTGTTTAGCGGGGTGGCGGTAGTCGCGGCCAAATGTAAGGTCGGCTCAGTTTGGCGCACATCAATTTCCGGTTAATGGCCGCCATTCTTAGATGACAATCGGCCGATTATCCAGCTACCATAGCCATTGCTGTGCTTCCCTGAATGTATTACAGTGGGCTTCGGTAATGCGGCGTACATCGGGGCTGTAGCCGCCCCCCATGGCTACCACGCAGGGCAGCCGGTAGCGGTGGCAGGTTTCAAAAACCAGGCGGTCGCGTTGGCGGCAGCCTTGCAGGCTCACCTGCAGCTTGCCAAACTTATCGGTGTCCAATATGTCGACCCCGCTCAGAAAAAACACAAAATCGGGTGCTACCTGTGGCAGTAGCTGCTGCAGGTGGGTGTGCAGCAGTGCCAGGTAGGTGTCGTCGTCGGTGCCATCGGCCAGCGGCACATCCAGGTCGCTTTTTTCTTTTACAAACGGATAGTGGTGCCCGCCATGCATGCTGAAGGTGAACACCCGTGGCTCGTGGGCAAACAGGCTGGCGGTACCATTGCCCTGGTGCACATCCAGATCAATGATGAGAATTTGGCGGGCCAGGCCCTGCCGCAGCAGGTAGTTGGCCGCTACCGCCAAATCGTTTAGCAGGCAAAAGCCTTCGCCACGGTTGGCAAATGCATGGTGCGTACCGCCGGCTACGTTCATAGCTATGCCATGCTGCAGCGCATAGTGGCAGCAGCTAATGGTGCCCTGCGTAATGATGAGCTCACGCTGCACCAGCTGGGCCGACAGCGGAAAGCCAATGCGGCGTATATGCTGAGGCGATAGCGCCAGCGCATGCAGGTCGTGCAGGTACTGCGCATCGTGGGTCCACAGTATCACCTCATCGGGGCAGGGGGTGGGGGCAAATAAATGATCGGGTGTAATGCTGCCCTCGTGCAGCAACTGGCCGGGTATCAGTTCGTACTTCAGCATCGGAAACCGATGCCCTTCGGGCAGCGGATGGGCGTAAATGGGATCGTAAGCAATGCGCAGCATGCGTATCAGGTAAGCGGAACAATTTTTTTGTCGGCTATAGCAAAAACAAGATCAGCCTTCTTTGGTTGCAGCGGGTGCGTGCCTGTAAACACACCGAACGCAGGCAAAATGCAAAGGCGGGGCGCAAAGTAGAAGCACGGCAAGCGCAGCGACTGCCGGCCACCGCCACTGATGCGGATGCCCGGATGAATATGCCCGCAAATGGTGGGCGCCTGCAGGCTCTCGTCGGGTTCGTGCAAAAAATGGAGGCCGTTTTCCTGCCAGTGCTGTACTACCGTAATATCATTTGATTGATACCAATGAGGCGGCAGTACATCATGATTGCCCTGCACCAGCAGGATAGGTAGCCAGGCCAGTTCGGCCCGCCAGCGGCTAAACCAATCCAGCTCTTTATTGGCATGGCTATGAAAAAAATCGCCCACTACCAGCAGGCGCCTGGGCTGGTAGTGCTGTACCAGGCTAAACAGGCGCAGCAGGTCTTCCTTCATCAGGGCCTGCGGCACGGCAATACCGCTTTTTCTGAAATGACCGGTTTTGCCCAAGTGCAAATCGCTGGCGACCAGGGTGTGGGTATCTTCCCAATACAGCACCCGCTCTCCGCTGAGCCAAAAGGTTTGCTGCTGCCACTGTAGCCGGTAATCCATGGGCCGGCAAAGATGCGCTGTTCGGCTGCTATTTGATGCCCAGTAGTTTGAAAATAGTGCCCTTTTGCTGCTCGTAGGTGTCTTTGGCAAACTCATGCATGGCATGCAGTGTGGCCGGGTCTTTTTCGTCCATGCTAATCACTTTGTGCAGCAGGTCGGGGTAGTGGGTGGCATCGGTAAAGCGAACATTGATGCGGTGGTAGTGCCTATCCTGCAGCACCTGCTGCACATAGTACCAGCTGCTTTGCATATTGCTTTCGGTCAGCAGGTCGGGCAGGTATTTTATCCATTGCAGGTTGCCCCAGTTGCCGCGTTTGCGTTTGCTTATTTCATCGGGGCTGATGAAGGTGCTATTGCTGGTGCCACAGCCCAGGCTTAGCAGCTGTATCTGTCGCCTGTCGGCAATGCCCGGCCCCTTTTTGGTGGGCTGCCCATACAGGTAGTGGGGTTTGCTGCTCACCGAATCGTTCATGGCAAAGGCCAGGGCTGCCATACTGGGATTGTTCATGGCTACGCCGCCATCTACAAAATGCTGGTAAATGGGGAAGTAGGTGGGGCCGGCCGAAGTACGCAGGGCCAGGTCCACCAGGGTTTCGGCGCCATCGCGTAGGTAGGCGCTGTTGAAC
>CANHEC010000325.1 GCA_947459455.1 Chitinophagaceae bacterium | reverse complement strand
GAAAAGCCCCGGATCATCGGTCAGATAAATGCTCACCTGCTGGGTACCGCCACGGGCAGCCGGCTGGTTGTTACTGATTTCTTTTTGGCAGGCCCACAGTGTAAAGGCCATCAGCAGCAGCAGGGCTGCCAGCTTCATCATCGTTTTCATACGCTCAGGTGGTTTTTTGGTTTTTTTGAATAGCATGGTTAGGGTAGACAAACCGGATGGCTAAAAAGCATGTCCGCTGTTTACTTCTATACCCAAAACTTGTGCCAAATGCCGGAGCGACCAAGCGCAGGCTACCGAAGCGGGAAAAAGAGTGACTGAAGCCGCCAACACAAGCGTGGCAAGCCTTTGCGGCACCTGTTCGCCTTAAAAAACGGGATAGCAGGTGCCGATACTTAACAATCATTTTTGATATAACCGCCGCGACTAACAGCAACGCCGAAGGCGGCTATTGCTCGCCCAACACGGTGCTCAGCTGCCTGCCTTCGCGGGCTGCCTTGTTGTCGAGCGACGTGCCCACAGCAATGCCAATGGCCATGCCGATGGGCAAGCCAAGTCCCAGCAGGCCCATGTTTTTCAGTGCCATTCCAAACATGGCGCCCACCGGCATGCCAAAGGCGGTCATGCCCACTATCATCCACAGGTTGCGGTAGTAGTGGCGGGGTACCAGCTTCACGTCTTTTTCCAGCTGCTTCAGCATAGCGGCCTGGGCCTGCTTCAGTTGGCGTAGCCAGGGCCGTGGCGGCAGCACCGATTCGTTGAGCTGCTGTACCCGCTGCTGCAGGGCGGCGGCGGTATCGGGCGGCAGGTCGCGGGTATTCAGTTCCTGCAGCAAGGCTTGCAGTTGGTCGAAAGGTTTGCGCTGGCGAGGCTCGATCAAATCGGGGCGGGGGCGCAGCGCATCAATAGTGGCCATAGTAGTTGGTTGGTTTTTCTGACAACCCGATGCCGAAACAGATTACGGTCAGCATCGGGTCGGGTGATTTATTGCTTTTCAAGGTCTTTGCGTACCGCGTCTACCCACTGGCGGCGGTCAGAAAGGTGGGTGAGCAGGCGGGTGGGCCGAAAACCGGTCTTGTCAATGGGTGCCCGGTCGGTCCAGCTGCTTTTTACAATAGGAATGGCCACCACAAAGCCGGCGTATGGCATGGGCGTGGGAATCGACATGCCTTCATAGTCCATCATACCAATGGTGGGGGCGCCGTAGGTGACCACCTTGCCGCTTTGGCGCAGCAGCGAAAAGAAATACTCGGTCGAGCTGCCGCACCATTCATCTACCAGTACGGCCACGCGGCGGGGGCGCACCAGCACCGAATCGAGCGGAAAGCTGACACCCGGAATGGGGTAAAAGGCCTGGCGGGTGGTGGGCAGCTCCCTGTATGCTTTTTTGTAAGCAGCCAGGGTACTGTCGGGGAAATACTTTTTGTACTCATCGGGGATGGGAGCGGTAGCAAAGGGCTCCAGATCGGCCAGCTTGGCCTGCACGTTGGCAGGCGATACCCGCAGGTAGGTGGAATACTGCCTGATGGGCTGAGTCATCAGGTAGGGCAGCAGGGGCACCCAGCCGGTGTTGCCGCCGCCATTGCTGCGCAAATCAATGATGAGGAACTCGCTTTGCCGGATGGCCGCATCGTGCTGCTGAATCAGCGCCAGCACCTTGTCGTCGTTTCTGATAAAGGTGGGAATGCGCAGGTAGGCTGTACGAGCCGATAACTGCCGAAAGGCCAGCCCATTGTTGCCCTGGCGCCAGGTAGCCAGCTCTTCGCTTTCGGCCGCCGACAGGCGGGTGGGATATTGCTTGGCAAACAGGGAGTGATACCAGATTTGCAGCAGCTGGCCGCGCTGGGCGGCGGGCACATCGGTGGTCATGAGGCTGTGGTGCTCCTGCGCCACCCAGCCGGTACCACGCCGGCTAAGGGTGGCGTACCGCATGCCTGGCCGGAGGCTGGTATCGGCAGCCCAGAGTACCACGGCTTTCAGCGTATCGGCATGGGTGTAGCGAATGGCCAGTTGCAGGCTGCTATCGGCATCTTGCCAGATGCCCTCAGGGCTATGGGCCGGGGCCCTGGCCAGCAGGCGGCGCCATTCCTCTATCGGCCGCTGCTCGGGTGGCTCGGGGGCCTGCCAGGCAAAGCTGAGTACAAAGTGTTTGTCGTAAAAAAACCGCACATAGGCCTTGAGCACCTCGTAGCACTGCCGGGCCGTGGCCGCCGTGGCGGCCTGGCGGCGAAGCTGCAGCAGCAGGGCCTGGTAGCGGGTGTGGGCGGCGCCCCTTATTTTGGTAGGGTAGCCGGCATAGTTGGCCTCGGTGCTGGCCACCAGCTGTTGCAGGTTATCGGGGCAGTGGCAGGGGGCTGGCTGCGCCCAGACCACCGACACAGTGGCCCACAGCACTACGCAGCAACCCAACAAAGGCTTGAAACGCATGGAAGTACGAATTAGAATAAGGTAGCGCCATCCTGCAGATGGCAGCTGCTTCGAAAATAAGGAAGCGGGACGAATGCCTGCCAGCAGGCTTGGGCTGGCTGCGTTGGTCACAGCAGGCCCCGTTCTTTCAGCACCGCTTCCAGCTCCTGGTGCTGTGGCGAGGGTTGCCGCAACTTTTTAATGAGGAGGATGGGGATGAACAGGGGGATGAGAAAGCCGAATTGCTTTTGGGGCGACAGGGCCCAGGCCACTACGCCAAACAGGAGGACACCCACCAAAAAGCCAATGAAGACCGCGTAAAAGAGTTGGGCGTCCTTCATTTTCTTTTTCAGCACCAATAGCTCGGCATCGGATAGTTGCTGTAGTTCAGGTGGTGTCATGGTTTGGCTGCTTCTTGCTGGCAAGATAAGCAAGCGGCAGCAGCCGGCCCTGCCGAAAAACCGCGGCGGCACCTGCCTGCTCTTGGTGGGAAGCAGGCCGCGGAGCGGCCGCTGAAAAATTTTTTTGGAGACGGGCTATCAATTTACGGAGGCTCGGTGCGGAGTGGTGGAAATGAAATAACGGCCGGGGCTTGGCGCAGGCCGGTCTAATTTAGGAAATTTTCCTGCGAGCCCCCACTTATGAGCCTCCTTTAAGATGGGGGCGAGCCAGCGGAGGCCAGGCTTGCGCCAAACCCTATGTTGTAGGCAGTACTTGTCACTCACATTCTTTACCAACTACAAGTGTTTTGAAGTACATATTTTGTTCAAAATGGAAGAAGCTGATATATCCATCTAATTTCATTAGAAGACAGTCTACATATTGCTTCATGTCGGGACTAAACATTTCCCTGAACAGTTGTTTTTGTTGTTCTGTCCAGGCGGTGCTTTTGTTTTCATAAAGCACTAAGTCGTCTGTTGTTTTATTCGTGTAGTCAGCTAAAGCAGTGCTTGAAGAGGTCAGTACAGTTACACTTCTGTATAATAGTCTCCGCCTTGTTTTGTAGTCGTAATTAGTAGTAACAAACTTTATTGGAATGAGTGTTTTCCGTTCCAAGAAAACTTCTTTGGTATAATAACTCGGATGAGAACTAAGTTGGTCGTGGTCTTCCAAAAAATGAAAAGTCGAAAATTGCTTTCCATTGATGTCAATTGTCTTTTCACCTAAATATGTCGAATAGCCACCAACAGAAATTCCATCTTTGCTGTCTAATGAGTTTTTGTCTGCCAACGATTTTACAGTATCGTTTCGGTTTAAAGAATACTCTTTTTTTATTCGGAGCTTTCTTTTTTCCAAGTCGAAATATTGCAAATAAATGCTGTTATCTTTCTTAACATACTTGTATGGGTATTCCGACCCGCCATGTCTTTCAAACGTATCTTTTGTCACCAACGGAGTATCGCTAACAATTCTTGTGATCATGTATTGCAGCACTGGATACTCTTTCTGTGTGATTTTGCCATTGCTTACTTCATAGTAATACGTTAAAGCATTGGCGATGTGGCGGTATTCTGTGTTCCGTCTGCCCGGTGCCGCTGCTGATTAAAGATACAAAAGCTCATTGTTTAATCTGTTGCTTGGCAGTATTGGTCTGCTGGAACAGAAGCCGAATAGCGAATAAAAAGCCGAG
>CANHEC010000324.1 GCA_947459455.1 Chitinophagaceae bacterium | reverse complement strand
GTCCTTTACACTTAGCTTTTTCTGGTCTACCAAAAAGCTGACAGCACTGCTGTACGAGCCATCGAAATAGCTGCTCACCAGCGTACCCAGGCTTTGCTGGCTGTACTGCGCCTTGCTCATCAGTGGGCGGTACAGGTGATTGCGCCCAATGGTTTGCGAGGTGGCAAAGCCTTTCTCGGCCAGTATCTTCAGCAGGGTTGCCACGGTATTACTGTGCGGCTGTGGGGCCGGCATGGCTTCTACAATGTCTTTCAAAAAGCCTTCGCCTATTTGCCACAGGGCCTGCATTACCTGCTCTTCGGCCTTGGTCAGTGTTTTACTACTTGGTTTGGGCATATGCACTCACTTAAAAGAAATGATGGATTCAAATGACAACAGGTGTGCGTGTGTAGCGGGTGTTGTACGGCACCCTTCAGGAATTCCGCTAACGAATATAACTAACTTCTTCGTTACACAACTAAAGTTTTAGTTGTTAAAAATAAATCAATGTCCGGGGAGGGAAGGAATGAGGAGACTTGAAAGGCAGAATAAGGAATAGCAGAATAAAGAATGACGAAGGAAGAGGGGAGCGTCCGCCAATTTCAAATTAGCCATCTGACATCCGCATTCATCCATTCTCCCTGCGCCGCTACGAGGGCAAATTGCTGAATAAGCAATGAGGAATAACAGAATAAGGAATGAGGAAGGAAGCCTCCGCCCATCTCAAATCTCACTTGTCAAATCAGAAATCCTAACTCAGAAATCAGAAATCCGCCATTCCCCTAGGCCGCCGGCACTTCGCCACGCAGCCAGGCCAGCAGTTCCGTATGGATGCGGCCATTGGTAGCCACTATGCGGGGCTGGTAGGGGCTGTAAGGTTGTCCTTCAAAGTCAGTTACGGTACCACCTGCTTCTTCTACCAGCAGCCAGCCGGCAGCGCTATCCCAGGCATTTAGCTTGTGTTCGTAAAAGCCGTCAAACCGTCCCGCAGCTACCCAACACAAATCGATGGCGGCGCTGCCCAGGCGGCGCACCGGTATGCCCCGCCGTATGAAACGCTCAAAGCATTCCAGCGGACCATTGGGCATGTTGATATACGTGTACGGAAAGCCGGTCACCATGCAGGCATGCAGCACCTGGTCGCGTTGGCTCACGTGTATGCGCTGGTCATTCAGATAGGCACCCTGCCCTTTTTCGGCAAAATAGAATTCGTTCAAAAAAGGCGCATACACCGCACCCATCAGCATTTCTCCATTTTTCTCCAGCCCTATGCTCACACAGCAAATAGGAATACCCTGCGCAAAGTTGATCGTCCCATCAATGGGATCGATGATCCATTTGTACTCGCTGTCGGTAGCTACGTTGCCGGTTTCTTCGCTCAGTATAAAATGATCAGGATAAGCCGCTTTGATCACCCCAATGATGGCCTTATCGGCGGCATGGTCGGCTTCGGTCACCAGGTCATTTACTCCACCCGGTTTAAAGCTGGTTTGCAGGCCGGGGTTTTGAAAGTAATGACGGAGCTGGGCGGCGCCTGCTTCGGCAGCCTGGCGAAGTGTTTGTGCTAGCATGGGCGCAAAAGTAGGCCTACGGCCGGCAAAAGCCTTCATTATTAGGGGCCATCAGCTGCCTGCATGCCTCAGCGGCAGTTCGGGCTGCTGCAGGCTTCGCTATCGCTTCGGCCCTTCGCTGCGCTACGGGCTGTCGGCTGCGCCGCCACCTTGCGCATCCCGCGGCCCTTGGGCGGCTGTACAGGGGGCATCATCCGCTTCACAGCCATGTGGCTGACCGGTAGGGCAGCGCTAGTTTTATTTGCCCTAATTTTCGCCCGGCACCATGCAGCTTTCCATCATCATCGTCAATTACAACGTCAGGCATTTTCTCGAGCAATGCCTGGCCTCGGTGCGGCTGGCTACGCGGGGGCTGCAGGCGGAGGTACTGGTGGCCGATAATGCCAGTACCGATGGCAGCCTGGCTTATCTGCAGCCACGTTTTCCCGAAGTGCAGTGGCTGCCACTGCCGCACAATGTAGGCTTTGCACGGGCCAACAATCTGGCCTTGCAGCAGGCCCGGGGCCGCTACATCCTGTTTCTCAACCCCGATACCATTGTAGCAGAAGATACACTGCAGCAAACCCTTGCTTTCATGGAAGCAAATGCACAGGCCGGCGCACTCGGCATCCGCATGGTCGATGGCAGCGGGCGCTTTTTACCCGAAAGCAAGCGAGGCTTTCCCACGCCCACGGCAGCGCTGTACAAACAGCTGGGCCTGTACCGCTGGTTTCCCCGCTCGGCCCGGTTCAACCACTACTACCTGGGCCACCTGCCCGAGCACCGCACCCAGCCTGTAGAAGTGCTGGCCGGGGCTTTTATGCTGGTGAGAAAAGCAGTGCTGGATCTGGTGGGTAGCTTCGACGAACGCTTTTTCATGTACGGCGAAGACATCGATCTCAGCTACCGTATCACACAGGCCGGCTATTGCAATTACTACTTTGCCGATAGTACTATCATTCATTTCAAGGGCGAAAGTTCAGGTCAGCACAGCTTGCGTTATGTGCGGGTGTTTTACCAGGCTATGCAGCTGTTTGTGCAAAAGCATTTTCAGGGAAGTGGTGCCTTTTTATACCGCGGCCTGCTATATGCTGCTATCGCAGCACGTGCTTGCCTCAGTGCAGCCGGGCGCTTGTTGGGCCTGTCAGTGCCACAGGCCAGTTTACCTGCCGCCATCAGCTGGCAGTCAGAGGGCTGGCCACAGCAGCTGTCGCAGCCTTCGGCCTTGCTGATAGATGGGCAGCAGGTACCCATTACATGGTTGAATGAGCCGGCGACTGCACAGCAATCCGCTTTACTGTTGGCGCCGGGCGATAACTTCTCCATGAAGCAGGCCATTGACAAACTGCAGCAGGCGGGCCAGCGTCCCTGCTGGATACACCTGGCACATACCGGCAGCGTGCTGCTCAGCCATCATAAAAACAAGGCTGGTCTTTCGGGAGAGTGGATTGGCGATGCTGCGCCTGCTAATAAAAGTTAGTCTTGTACGGATAGCGCACCGCATAGTGCTGCCGCACTTTATCCAAAATGGTTTTGCGCAGGCCTTCCAGGTTGCGCTTTTCAATGGCCGATACAAACACGGCATTGTACTGTGTTTCCCGCTGCCAGCGGGCCTCCAGGTCGCGTAGCAGTTGTTGCTTCACTTCTTCATCCAGCCATTGGTCAAAAGTGGCCTGCTCATACAGGTCCAGCTTGTTGAACACGGTGATCACCGGTTTGTCATGCGCTTGCAGCTCTTGCAAGGTTTTGTTCACCACATTGTACTGGTCTTCGTATTGCGGGTGGCCTATATCTACCACGTGCAGCAGCACATCGGCTTCGCGTACTTCGTCCAGTGTGCTTTTAAAGCTTTCTACCAGGTGGTGCGGCAGTTTGCGGATGAAGCCTACTGTGTCACTTAGCAAGAACGGTGTGTTTTCAAACACCACTTTGCGGGTGGTAGTATCAAGGGTGGCAAACAGCTTGTTCTCGGCAAATACTTCGCTTTTGCTCAGCAGGTTCATGAGGGTGCTTTTGCCCACATTGGTGTAACCTACCAGCGCTACGCGTATAAACTCGCCCCGCTCTTTGCGTTGCGTAAAAGCTTGCTTATCGTATTCTTTCAGCTTGCCTTTCAGCAGGCTTATTTTGTCGCGTACAATCCGGCGGTCGGTTTCTATTTCAGTTTCGCCGGGGCCGCGGGTACCTATGCCACCGCCCTGCCGCTCCAGGTGCTTCCACATGCCTCGCAGGCGGGGCAGCAGGTATTGGTACTGCGCCAGCTCTACCTGGGCACGAGCCTGCGCTGTTTTGGCCCTGCGGGCAAAAATGTCGAGGATCAGATCGCTGCGGTCGATGGTTTTGATGCCGGTGGCCTTTTCGATGTTGCTGATTTGCGAGCCGCTCAGTTCGTCATCAAAAATGAGAAGGTTGGCGCCCTTTAGTTTGGCATAGGTGCCTATTTCTTCCAGCTTGCCCTTGCCTACAAACGTGGCCTTATCGGGGTGTGGCAGTTTTTGCCAAAACCTTTTGAT
>CANHEC010000323.1 GCA_947459455.1 Chitinophagaceae bacterium | reverse complement strand
GGTGGCCGATGCACCAAAACGACGCAAAACAACGGGCAGCTGCATGGCTGCAAATATGCCGCTTAGGCGTTTACCAGAAAGCTGCCCAAATCAATGATTTCGCCCAGCCCCTTTTTGTACTGCTCTACCGATTCGATGTCTACATTTTCCATCACCGGGCTTTGGTACACCACCGTGCCACGCCGGTATACGATGAAAAAGAAATCGGGCCGACGGTCTTCCAGCGCACCACGGTTCATTTCATCGGGCGAAAAGTAAAACCGCACCACGCCATCGGCATCGGGCGTAGCCTGGCCCAGCAGGCAGTCCTGCACAAAATCGCGGTCGTACAGGTGCACCGAAATATCGGGATGGTGCAGCGGCCCATCGGCATGTTTGCTCAGCAGGCGCACCTGCACCTGCATATTCATTTCGGGATTTAAGGCAGGCTGGTTCATACAAACATTGTGTAATGAACTAAAGGTACATGTGTGCCGCCAGCTTGGGCGCTTTGTTTTATTGCTCCAACTGCAGGTTTTGCTGAAATCGCACATTGGCGCCGCTGGTTACGGTCAGCCGGGCGCCTTTTAAAAAGCGGACCGGAGCATCTACCACACATTGGTTGGCACCCGAGCTGCTGATCACTACTTCTACCCCATTGGGCACCGGCAGCGTGGGCATGCGGCTACCGCTCCAGTTGGCCGGATCGTGAAAACTGCCATTGCCCGTAAACATGAATTGCAAAGGCTGCCCCACCGCAAATCGGGTGCGGTGCAATTGCCCGTTGTAGGTCACATCGTAGCGCCACTCACCCACCATGGGGTTGGCTGGCAAAATGCGGGAGTAGAACCACCAAGATGCATTGAAGGTCGAATTCAGGTTTTGATTCCAAAATGCAAAGCGGGTATTGTTGGGCATGTACAGCTCATGTAGCACGGTTTGGCCCGCCTGCTGATCGCGGTAGTAGGTGCCCAAAAACAAGGTATCGCCCCCGTTGAACGATTTCTTCTCATTTACCCACTCGCCACCCGGGCACTGGGTTTGTACCGGGGCGGTGCCGTGGGTCATCACTGCATTCAGGGTGCTGACCCGATAAGGCTGCTGGCTGGCCCACCAGCTGGTGGTGCCGTTCAGCAGGTTGCAGTTGCCCGCCCAGGGGTCTACCAGCTTGGCCAGGGCCTCGGTTTCCCACACTTCAAAGTGCAGGTGCGGACCAGTACTGTTGCCGCTGCTGCCCATGACGCCCAGGTACTCGCCGGCTACCACGCTGGCCCCAATGGCCTTGCTGGTTAGGCTGCCCGATTTGAGGTGGCCGTACCACGCTACCGACCCATCGGCCTGCCGCACATATACAGCATTCCAGTTGCAGGCACTGGTGCAAAAAGCACAGTTTTTATCGGGGTTGCCATCGAACCGGGCAATGATGGTGCCTGCCGCTGCCGCAATGATCTCCACCTCGTTGTTGTCCATTTTGGTCCACGGAAACGGCCACGAAAAAATATCGGTACCGCGGTGGTTGTAGCCACCCGACAGATCGTAGGTGCGGGTACCGCAGTTGTAGTCTTGCAGCTGGTTGGGGAAGGCCGTGTTTTGATCGATGTAATTGGAAATGCCGTAGTAGCCGAGGTAGCTGGCGTTTTGATTGCCCAGCAAATTGGTGCGCAGGCGGGTGGGCCACTGAAAGGCGGTGACCTGCGGCTGCGGCGCCACCCATTTGCCCTGCTTTTGCAGCTGCAGTTTATTGGCCGCCAGTACGCTGCGCATGTATTCGTAATCGGCTTCGCTAAACTCATCGGCGGCATCCCC
This sequence comes from Chitinophagaceae bacterium, assembly GCA_947459455.1. GTDB lineage: Bacteria > Bacteroidota > Bacteroidia > Chitinophagales > Chitinophagaceae > Phnomibacter. Next base: position 2,272 of record CANHEC010000323.1, on the reverse strand, counting down.
GGGCTGGTAAACGCCGCCACCATCGGGCTGACGGACGGGTTGGGCGCTGGCGGCGGCTACTGCCAGCAGCAGGGTAAACAGGAGTACAGGACTTTTCATAGTTGGGGGCTTATGGCGCCTAAAATACTACTGCGGGCCGGCGCTGGCAAATGGGGAGATGGGATGATTTTTGGGGAAGCGATGACAGATGATAGATGGCAGATGGCAGAAGGGCTAACGGACGACGACGGACGACGGGCAACTGTCAATCCCCCTCACCCCGGCCTCTCCCCGCTGGGGAGAGGGGCTGGCGTTGCAGAACTCGCATTTAGTTTTCGTCATCCCGACGAAGGAGGGATCTCATGACTTGGAGACGTTAGTTTGTAGTCAGGAGACAGGAGCGCATCCAGCCATCTGCCAACGGTCATCTGCCATCTTTCCCGACCACCGACGACTGACGACGGACTACTGACTACTGACGACCGACTACGGCCTTCCCAACTTTCGGACTTCCCGACTCCGATTCGTGAGATCCCTCCTTCGTCGGGATGACCGGGAACAGGTGTCAGGTGTCTGGTGTCTGGTGATGGGGAACTTACGGACAAACAATAAGGTCCGCTACTAAAGCTCTTCTCCCTTTAGGGAGAAACGGGGATGACCGGGAACAGGTGTCTGGTGTCTGGTGTCTGGGAACTTACGAGCACATAACAAGGTCCGCTACCAAAGCTCTTCTCCCTTTAGGGAGAAGCGGGGATGAGGGTTTAATCATCCAACTTCAACACCGCCAAAAATGCTTCCTGCGGTACTTCTACGTTGCCGATCTGGCGCATCCGCTTCTTGCCTTCCTTCTGCTTTTCCAGCAGCTTGCGCTTCCGGCTGATATCGCCGCCGTAGCACTTGGCCGTCACGTCTTTGCGCATGGCGCTGATGTTTTCGCGGGCCACTATTTTGGCCCCAATGGCCGCCTGGATGGCAATCTGAAACTGCTGACGCGGCAGCAGCTCTTTCAGTTTTTCGCACAGCTTGCGCCCAAACTCCTGCGCCCGGCTGCGGTGGATCAGGGCGCTCAGCGCATCCACCTTGTCGCCATTCAGCAGGATGTCCATTTTCACAATATCGCTTTCGCGGTAGCCAATGGGGTGATAGTCGAACGAGGCATAGCCGCGGGTCTGGCTCTTCAGTTTGTCGTAAAAGTCGAACACGATTTCGGTGAGCGGCATTTCAAAAATGAGCTCCACGCGGGTGGGCGTGAGGTAGCCCTGGTTGATGAGCATGCCCCGCTTGCCAATGCACAGGGTCATGATATTGCCGATATAATCGGGCTTGGTAATGATTTGCGCTTTGATGAACGGCTCCTCAATGGTATCGATCCGCACCACTTCGGGCATATCGGCCGGGTTGCTGATGGTCAGTTTTTCGCCCCGGGTGGTGGTGCACAAAAAGCTTACGTTCGGCACGGTGGTAATCACCGTTTGGTTGAACTCCCGCTCCAACCGCTCCTGGATGATTTCCATGTGCAGCATGCCCAGAAAGCCGCATCGGAAGCCGAAGCCCAGCGCCTGGCTGGTTTCCAGCTCAAAGGTGAGGCTGGCATCGTTCAGCTGCAGTTTTTCCATGCAGTCCCGCAGTTCCTCAAAAGCATCGGTTTCTACCGGGAAGATGCCGGCAAACACCATCGGCTTCACTTCCTCAAAGCCTTTGATCATATCGGCCGGGCGGTTGGTCAGCGTCAGGGTATCGCCCACCTTCACCTCTTTGGCATTTTTAATGCCGGTGATGATGTAGCCCACATCGCCGCACTGCACGGCGGGGCGGGGCGCCAGGCCCATTTTCAGGATGCCCACTTCGTCGGCTGCGTATTCGGTACCGGTAGCGGCAAACTTGATCTTGTCGCCCTTTTTGATGGAGCCGTTCATGATGCGGTAGTACACAATGATGCCGCGAAAACTATTGAACACGCTATCGAAAATGAGGGCCTGCAGCGGCGCTTCGGGGTCGCCTTTGGGCGGGGGAATGCGCTCTACAATCTGCTCCAGCACGGTATCTACGCCCAGGCCGGTACGACCGCTGGCCCGCAGAATTTCCTCCCGCTTGCAGCCTATCAGGTCTATGATCTGGTCTTCCACCTCTTCTATCATGGCCCCGTCCATGTCTATCTTATTGATCACCGGAATGATTTCCAGGTCATTTTCCATGGCCAGGTACAGGTTGCTGATGGTTTGGGCCTGGATGCCCTGGGTGGCATCTACCAGCAGCAGGGCGCCTTCGCAGGCGGCCAGAGCCCGGCTCACTT
>CANHEC010000322.1 GCA_947459455.1 Chitinophagaceae bacterium | reverse complement strand
TCGTTTTGCAGGGCCAATCCTTTCTGAAAAATGCGGGCTATCACAAACACCACGGCCGCCATCAGCAGCAGGGCTTTGCTGTCGTCCCAAAATTGGCCCACGCTATCCAGGTCCAGGCCTCGCTTTTGCAAGTGGCGGCAGTAGTGGGCTGCTATATAGCCCAGCAGTGCGGCCCCCAGTCCATTGTAGCCTATCTGGCTGATGCGGATGGCCACTGGCTGGCTAAAGGGGCGGTTGGCATCCACTTCTGTGAGGGCGGCTATCACCAGGTAAAACACAAAGGCTTTGGCCAGCAGCACACCTACCACCAGGCTGGCGATGGCCCAGTAGTGGCCGGGGTCGGAGGCCAGCAGGCTGCTCAGGTTCAGCCCGTCGTACAGGTTGGCGGCGGCAATGGGCCTGAAGGCGCTGTACACAAAATTGAACAGCAGGGTGCCCGCCTGTATGCACAGGCCTATGAACACTATCCAGGCCATTACTTTCAAAAATCCATCGATCATTTTCGGACGCATTTCCATGGTCGTTTCAAGTTTCAGGTGAAAAAGATTTAGCAAACATAGATAAATATTTATTGTTTATCAATAATTATTAATTGATTTATTTTTTTGCCACCGCTAAGGGGCCAAAGAGATAGATGGCAGATGACCGATGGCGGATGGCAGTTTTGCAATCGTACCGCCTTTTGATCCGTCATCCCGAACGGAGGGAGGGATCTCATGAGCCGGAGACGTAGTTGAGTTTGCAATTTGCAGTGGGCAGTTTGCAGGGGGAGAAGAGATGGCCGATGAAGGTTGGCGGATGGCAGTTTTGGATTCGTACCACTTCGTGCTCCGTCATCCCGAACGAAGTGAGGGATCTCAGGAATCGGAGATGTTTTGCAGTTTGCAGAGGAGTCCGAAAGTCCGAAAGTTGGGAAGTCCGGAGAACGTGAGAAAACTGCTGCCCTGAGCCTGCCGAAGGGCGATAACAAAAGCGGTTGGTCAAAAAATCCGTGCACATCCGCTCATCCGCTCACATCCGCGTCGCATATTGCAGCGGGCCGGGGTGTCCGGTACCATCTGCCCTGCTTCGCTACTGTTGCCCCTGGCACCATTGCAGCATGGCCGGGTACAGCTCTTTGATGCGGCGGGCCGGTACTTGCAGCCATTGTTGGCGCAGTGCTTCATAGAAGGCACCAAAACGGTAGTAGCCTCGGCCCACCTCCATGATCCGGGTACGGGTGGCTACCACGCTGGCCTGATCGGTTGCGTTCAGGTAGGTGCTGGTGTACAGCAGGTACACCGCATGGGTCATGTATTCATTAAAAATCTTATAGCCACTACCATAAAATTGGCCCACACCATCAGGTTTGATCCACTTACTCCGCTGTTCACCACCCATCAGGTTGTTTAGTTGTTTTTCGTATCGGTCGCTTTCAGGGTTCACATAGTTGTGGTCTATCTCAGTCATTACGATGCCGAGGTAGCGGGCCTGTTCGCTCACATCTGCCTGGGTGCTGTATGCTTTGGCATCGGCCACGTACATCAGGCAGCTTTCTTTTTCATCGATACGGAAGCGATTGGTAAAGTGGGTGCTGCCCATGAGTGGGCTGACGATGATAAAATACTGCTGGTAACGACTATCGAATTGCTGCTCCAGCCAGGCCTGCTGTCCGGCTATATTGGCAAAGTTTTTCACCTGCTGCAGTCCTTGCTCATACAAGGTTCGGTGCGTTTCAAAAAACGCAGGTATACCTGCCGCGTTTATAAAATCTTCCAGCAGGCGGCGCCCCACACTGCCCGATTGGTACAGTAGCCGCATCGGAAACGGGTATACGTTGGCTTCTTCCAACTGGTGCTGTACCCACTGGCTATTGTAGGCCAGCTTCAGGTTTTGTACATAGCGCAGCAGGTCTTTGTGCAGCGCTTCATTTAGTGCCTTTACCAGCGGGTGCTGCCGATAGGCGCCAAAGGTTTGTTGTACCTCGCGGTAGTAGGCACTGCTGGTATCCAGCAATTCAAAGTGCACATTCATTTGCCCACTGTAGATACTGGTATCCGTCAGTGCCAGCGCTATGTGCATGGCTTCGTAGGGTAGCGGTGTTTCGTAACGTACGCTGCCATGCTGTACCTGTACTGTTGTTGGCTGGCCATACAGCAGCAGGGTGGCTAGGCAGCCACCCATCATCATCAGATATTTCATCACAGGAAAAAGGTTATAATGATGGAAGATAGGCACCACATTATTTACCAACATACAAATGATGTACCCTGATATGAATGGCCAGCGGGCCGCTTACTTTTGCCGCCACTATGACCAGCGCCGATAAGTGGATACAAGCAGGCTATAGCTGCTTTGCAAAGGCAGGGCTGCAGGGCCTGAAAGTAGAGGCCATGGCACGCCAGGCAGGCATCAGCAAGTCTTCGTTTTACCACCACTTTGCCGATGTGGAGCTGTTTACCGAGCGGCTGATGCAATACCATCTGCAGCAAGTGTCGGTGCTGGCTGCCAAAGAGCGGCAGGTGCGGTGCATAGACCCCGAGCTGATAGATGTGCTGCTGCAGCATGCGGATGATTTGTTATTCAGCCGCCAATTGCGCTTTGCGCAGCAGCACCCATTGCTGGCGCATACCCTGCAGCGCAGCAACGAGCTGGTGGGTACCGATTTCATTCGTATCTGGAAGGCCGACATGCGACTGCAGCTGACCGATATACAGTTGCTGGCTCTGTTTACGCTGGCGATAGAAAACTTTTTTCTGCAGCTGCACCCCGGCCGGTTTAATAGGCTGTGGCTACAGCAGTATTTCAGCCACTTGAAGCAGTTGGCGGCCGCCTTTACCTGAACTGCTACTGTACGGTAGCGTACACAGCTGGCCAATGGCAGGCACTAGCTTCGATGGTTAAAAGCTGTAGTATGAAGTATTTGCAAACACAAGCCGGCCACAAAGCCTGGCTTCGCGTTACGGCCATCATCATAGCGTCGTTTGGCCCAGTCTTCTTTTTGGGTAGTATGCCGGCTACTGCCTGGCCTGCTGCCTTCACCCTCGATTTTTTGGGCTGGCCCATTGATGGTCGGCAAACCTACGAGGCGCTCAGTACCCGCTTTCTGTCGGCGCTTACCGGCGGCTTTTTAATGGGCTGGGGTGTATGCGTGTGGCTGCTGCAGCGATGGGTGTACGATGCGGCCCCCGAGGGTACGCGGCGTGCTGTGATAGGTGGGCTGCTGGCCTGGTTTGTATTTGATAGTACCGGCTCGGCGCTATCTGGTCACCCATCGAATGTCCTATTCAACCTTTTGGTGCTGCTACTGGGCGTGGGGCCCTTGTGGCGACGTGCCCGGGCATAGTGGGAGGTGGCGGCTGACCGATGGCAGATGGCAGTTTTGCGGTCGTATCGCCTGGTGGTTCGTCATCCCGAACGAAGTGAGGGATCTCAGGAATCGGAGACGTAGTTGAGTTTGCAATTTGCAGCGGGCAGTTTGCAGGGAAGTCCGAGAGTCCGAAAGTCGGGAAGTCCGGAGACGGGAGACGATGTTCAGTTTGCAATATGCAGTGGGCAGTTTGCAGGGAAGTCCGAGAGTCCGAAAGTCGGGAAGTCCGGAGACGGTTTGCAATTTGCAATGGGCAGTTTGCAAGGCCGTTTCGTGTTACCTACTGGCCTTAGCTTGTCTAAAGCAGTTGGCCAAAAAATCTGCGTCAATCCGCTCATCCGCGACAATCCGTGTCCCAGGAAGCGGTTGTCTGGCGTTGAGCAAAAAATCCGTGCACATCCGCCCATCCGCGGACATCCGCGTCCCATAGTGCAGACCCCGGCCCGGTTTTACATCTCCATCAGGTATTGAGTGAGGTTGACTTCGGTGGGCAGGGCCATTTTTTTGCGCAGGCGATAGCGGCTGATCTCTACGCCCCGTACCGATATACTCATCAGCGGCGCAATTTCTTTGCTGCTCAGGTTCATACGCAGGTACACGCACAGGCGCAGTTCATGGGGCTTTAGCGCAGGGTGGCTGTTTTTCAGTTTGGTCAAAAAATCGCCGTGCACATTGTTGAAGTGCTGCGAAAACTGTTCCCACTCATCGTC
>CANHEC010000321.1 GCA_947459455.1 Chitinophagaceae bacterium | reverse complement strand
GCCGATCTGCACCCCTTCATTGGCTACAATTTCCGCATCAGCGAGCTGAATGCCGCCGTGGGGCTGGCACAAATTCGCAAACTCGATCAGATACTGGCCATCCAGCGGCGCAACAACCAGCTACTGCGCAGCTACCTGCAGCAGGTGCCCGGCATCAGCTTCCGCGTCATCCCCGATCCCGAGGGCGACAATGCCAGCTTCCTGAGCTGGATGCTGCCCACCGAAGAGCAAACCCGGGCTGCCGTAGCCGAAATGAAAGAGGCCGGCATCATGGCGGGCAATTTCTACTGGTACGACAACAACTGGCATTACATCCGCAAGTGGGATCACCTCAAGTACGCCGCCACGCTCAATAGTATCAATCCGCTGCAGGCCGAAGCCCTGCAAAAACTGGCCGATACCGATTTCAGCGCCAGCGATGCCATCATGAGCCGCTGCATCAGCACGGCCATCAGCCTGCTGTGGACCGAAGAGCAGATCCGCGAAAAAGGCGAAAAAATGCTGGCCGCCCTGCAAAAAGCGGTGGCAGCCGTACCGGCCTGATCAGTTTCCTTTTTCACCTATAATAGCTGATGACAACGGCGCCCCCTCGCGGGGGCGCCGTTCTATTTTCAGTTCTTGCTGTTTTGCCTGGGCATATCAGCTGCAGTGCACTACCCGGCTGCGGTTCGGGCTGCTGCGGGGTGCCGTGCGGCGGCCGCTTGGGGCGGCCTGGCACCCACCGCTCAGGCGGCGGCCCTGCGCATCCCGCATGCCATCAGCTACGGTGCATAGCCCGGCTTTGCCCGCTATTGCTACTGCTTTACAAATGGCAGGTTGGCCGTGCTGCCATCGGCCAGGCTTACCTGCAGGTAGTAGTAGCCTGCAGGCAGGCTGGCTACGCTTACCGGCCATTGCTGTGTGCCAGCGGGCAGTTGGCGTACAGCTTGTACCAGTATGCGCCCGGTAGCATCGCTTATGCGCAGCTGACCACGCTGGGGCTGCTGGCTGGCCAGTACCACGGTGGCGGTGCTTTGCACAGGGTTTTGCTGCAGGCCTACTATAGCGCTGGCAGCTTGTCCTTTTTGCAGCAGCACTGTGCGGCTGTAGCGGCTGCCGCCATCTTTATCGGCCATCAGCAAGCGGTAGTAGTGGTTGCCGGCAGGTAGCTGCGCATGCACATACTCGTACTGGCGGCCGGCAGGCGCTACCTGCGCCAGCGGGCGGTATTGGCGGCCATCGCGGCTGTACTCTACCACAAAGTGGCGTACATCATCGGCACTGGCTACCTGCCAGTGCAGTACTGCATCGGCCCCACGCAGGTGGGCGCCAAACTGCTGCAGTACGATGGGCAATGTATTGTTGCAGGTTATTTCATACACACTTACGCTGCTGCTTATTTCATTGGCCAGCAGCACCAGGTCGCGGCCATTGGGGCTCTCGGTCGATGGAATGAAAAGTATCCCTTCCGGCCCCAAATCGTTCAGGCTGGGGGCAGCCGGTGAGGTGCGGTTATTAGCGTAGGTTACAAATACCGGCGCCTGTGGGTCGGTCACATCGTACACCACCACCCCGCCACTGCGCTCCAGGGTCACAAAGGCAAATATTTTACCGCATACCGTACCAATGGCTACGCCTTCGGGCTCGGGGCCTTTGTTGTCGCTGCGGTTTTTTATAGACGGGTTGCCGGTGCTATTATTCGCATTGAAAAATGCCCGGGTATTGGCCCGCACAATGCGTTCCAGGTCTTCGCCGCTATCCCACACCCGGTTGCCGTTGGCATCCCAAATGGTCACGCTGCGGCTACCCAGCACATGCAGCTCATCCATGCGGCCATCGTTGTCCAAATCGCCGCTTTGGTTGGTAATGTTGATACGGCCCAGGTTGCCCTGCTGGCGCAGCACCACGCTGTCCGGAAAGTTGGCTGGGTTGAGACGCAGGGCGCTCAGCTGCACCTCTTCGGTCAGGGCGCTGTATTCGCGGGCATCGCCTTCGTTGGCCGTGATGTAAAAGGTACCCTTGCTGCTTTGGATAGTGGCAATGGCATCGGGCATGTACATGCCTTTCACCCGCCAGCGGGCAATATTGATGCTATCGGCACGGTCGCTGGCATCCAGCCCATTGCCAGGCAGGCTGTGGTCTTTCAGGCCCAGGGGCAGCAGCAGCGGGTTGCCAGCCTGTTGGGCAATGGCTTTGGCATCCAGGTCTATCACCAGCACGGCATTGTTTTCCTGGCAGGTCACATAGGCCAGCTTGCTATCGGGGCTAAAGCTGACGTATTCAGGCTCCAGGTCTTGCGCCACGCTGCTGCCATCGGCTACATTGCCAAAGCGGCCAAACAGGCGCACCCCGGCTGCCCGCAGGCTGCTCTTCAGCGGATTGAGCGATGCCAGGCTGATAGTCGTGGCGTTGGCCTGTGTCAGGCCTGCTATGCCACCCGAAATATCAATCACCGTCACACTGCCTTCGGGGTCGGTCAGGTAGTCGGTAGCGGGCTCGGCTTCATCGGCAGTCACTACATATTTACCATCCGGACTGATGGCCAACATATCGGGCAGTACACCAGCGTTTATCTGCTTCAGCACATTGCCATCGGCATCAAAAAACACGACCTGGCCCGGCAGCAGCTTGTTGGTGTTTTCAATTGCGGCCGCTATCACACCATTTTGAATAGCCACGCTGTTGATGCCTCCCAGCGGCAGTATATCCACAGTGGTAAACAGTACCGGCGCAGCAGGGTTGCTAAAGTTGTAGATGTTGATTTTGCCGGCAATGCTATTGACTACCCACAGCCGGCGGGTGTTTTTATCGTAGGCTACTATTTCGGCACTGTTGGTACCGCTGCTGCCATTGCGCAAGCTGGTCAGCAGGCTCAGCTGCAGCTCGCCGCTGGCGGTAGGGGCCGCTACATCATTGTCTACCAGGTGCAGGGTGTGGTAGGCGCCGTTTACAATGTTGGCACCTGTTACATTGGTCAGCTCAAACACAGCGTATTCGTCCGTTTCGGCACTCGCATCGTCTGTCACATCTACCCGCAGGGTAATGGTACCTGTTACGCCGGCGGCAAAGCTGGTGTCCTTTACATAGGTCTGCAGATCGGTACCGGCAGTGGCCGTGCCCCAGCTGTTCAGCTGCAGCCGAAAGCTCACGCCAGCGGGGTTGGCACCTGTCAGCTCTATCACAATGTCGGCACTATCACGGCTTTCGCCTACCCACTGCACCACGGGCCTGAAGCCGATGCTGGGATTGGCCAAAATGGTAAACGCCGTAAGTGAAAACGGCAGGTCGGGGGCTGTACCATCGGCGTTTTGATCGCCGCTACCGTCCTGGGTTTGGTAGTTGGCCACCGTGTTCAGCGCTGCTACATAGCCTGCCTTGGTGAGGCCGGTGCGGGGGCCATTATAGGCCGCTATATCCAGCGTAGTAGGAAACAAAATGGCCGTAGTACCCTGTGTAAGGCCAGTACCGCTCAGGCTGCCAAATGCAGCGTTCAGGGTACCCTTGCCGATGGCGCATATAAAAGCGGTGGGTGTATTGGCATCGGTGCCGGTATAGCAAAAAATGCTTTCGTCGCCGGCGCCCAGGCCGCGGTTGCCACCGGCTACCGCAGTGCCAATGTTCACCGTCAGGGTTTGCCCATCGGTAACGCCGCTGAATGAAATGATGGTACCGCGGGCAATGGGGCTGGCGCCGGTGCTCCAGGTAATGAATCCTTCGTTGGCATCGGCCCAGGTGGTACCATTCCACTCATCATCTCGCAGGTAAATAGTGCGGTTGGCGGGTATCTCTTCCAGCGCTACCAGCGTAAAGGCATCGGGGCCATCGGCACAAATGTCTACAAACGATAAGTCGCCTGTGCTTTGCGCATGCAGGCTCAACGAAACACAGATGGCAGCAGCCATCGCAAAGAGGCGTACAGTTAGCTTCATCGGCAGGTGTATTAGGGCAGCAAATGAAGTAGGGCTGCATGAAGTGTTGGTTAAGCCTGTGTTACCGAAACATTGTCTTGTAAAATTTTCGCCCACCAGGGCAGCTTTTTAGCCCAACAGGAATGTGCAACCATGTTGCCATAATATTCTC
>CANHEC010000320.1 GCA_947459455.1 Chitinophagaceae bacterium | reverse complement strand
GTTTACTCGCGGTGAGACTCAGTCACTTACAACAGTTACCTTCGGTACACCACTTGACGAATTGCTCATTGAAAGTGCCGCTACCAGCGACTATACCAAGTTCATCCTGCACTACAATTTCCCGCCTTTCAGCACCGGTGAAGTAAAGCCGATGCGTGGCCCCGGTCGTCGCGAAGTGGGTCATGGCAACCTGGCCATGCGTAGCCTGAAGCAGATGATGCCGGGCAACGAGTACCCCTACACTGTGCGGGTGGTAAGCGATATTCTGGAGTCGAACGGTTCCAGCTCAATGGCTACCGTGTGTGCTGGTTCGCTGGCGCTGATGGATGCCGGCGTACCCCTGCCCAAGCATATCAGTGGTGTAGCCATGGGCCTCATCACCCGCAAAGCCGATGGCAAGTACGCCATCCTGACCGATATTTTGGGCGACGAAGACCACCTGGGTGATATGGACTTTAAAGTGACAGGTACCCGCGATGGCATCTGTGGTGTGCAAATGGACATCAAAATTGATGGCCTGAGCATGGACGTGATGCGTGAAGCGCTGGAGCAAGCCCGCAAAGGCCGCCTGCACATACTGGATGCCATGTACGCTACGCTGGCTGGCCATCGCGAAGAAGTGAAGGCGCATGCCCCTCGTATGGTGAAAATGTTCATCGAGAAGGAGTTCATTGGCGCTGTGATTGGACCTCAGGGCAAAGTGGTACAGGAAATCCAGAAGGAGACCGGTACTACCATCACCATTGAGGAAAAGAACAACATGGGTGAGGTGAGCATCTTTGGTACCAACAAAGAGGGTGTTGAACGTGCAGAGCGTTGGGTAAAAGGCATTGTAGCGGTACCCACCGTGGGCGAAGTATACGAGGCTACCGTAAAGAGCATCATGCCTTACGGTGCTTTCGTCGAGTTTTTGCCTGGCAAGCAAGGCTTGCTGCACATCAGCGAGGTAACCTGGAAGCGACTGGAGACACTGGAAGGCATTCTGAAAGAAGGCGACCAGGTGAAGGTGAAGCTGACCGGAACCGATCCAAAGACCGGCAAGTTCAAACTGAGCCGTAAGGTGCTGCTGCCCAAGCCCGAGGGCAGACCCGGCGGCGAAGGCGAATAACAGAGCCCATTTTTGATAACAACTGTTTCGGGTGTGCTACTGGCCGCCCGAAGCAGTTTTTTTTATGCCCCTTTTTTAAATGCTAAAGAATGGCAGACAAGCAACTATTCCTGCAGGCGACGGTACAGATAGATGGCACTGAGGCTGAAACGGAGCAACTGGTAGCCATGCTGGCGGCGGTTGGGTTCGATGCGTTTGAAGAACAAACTGAAGTAGTATTGGCCAGTGCGCCGGCAGGGGTGGTAGATACTGCCCTGGTAGCCGACCTGTTGGAAACGGCTGGCTGGAAGTATGATTTGCAACAAATTGAAAATCAGAACTGGAACGCGGCCTGGGAGTCGTCGTTTGAGCCGGTGGTGATCGAAGACTTTGCGGCCGTTCGGGCGGCCTTTCATGCGCCGGTGCAGGGCGTACGGCACGAACTCATCATTACCCCAAAAATGAGCTTTGGCACCGGCCACCACGAAACCACCTGGCTCATGATAAAGGCCATGGAGCATTTGGATCTGGCGGGCAAGCGGGTCATTGACTTTGGCGCCGGCACCGGGGTACTGAGTGTTCTGGCCGAAAAGCTGGGCGCTGCCGAGGTATTGGCAGTAGAATGCGATAGCTGGAGCGTGGAGAATGCCGTCGAGAATTTGGCTGTAAATAGTTGCAGCAGGGTAGAGATACTGGCTGCCGACCATTTGCCGGAAGGCCGCAGCTGCCAGGTGCTGCTTGCCAACATTAACAGACACATTTTGCTGGAACACCTGCCTGCCATGCTGGCTGCTACACAGCCCGGTGGCCAGTGGTTGCTAAGCGGGTTACTGGCTGAAAATGAGGACGAAATGCGCCAAAGATGTATCGAGCTAGGCTTGCATTGGCGCCATACCAATCACAGAAATGGGTGGATATCAATGCTTTTTGATCGGTAGTCGCCTGATCTTTCAGCTTGTCTTTCCGTGCTCATTCCCCTATATTTGTTTCTCTCGCTGTAGCACACACTGCATTTACACACCTCACCAGTTAGTAGTTGCATCAAAGAAAGCAGTTAGTACATGCAGGAATTTTTGTTGATCGTAGTGGCTTATCTCATTGGGTCTATTCCTACGGCCGTTTGGGTAAGCAAGTACTTTTTTGGTATCGATATCAGAGAATACGGAAGCGGTAATGCCGGCGCTACCAATACCTTCAGGGTGTTGGGCAAAGGTTGGGGTACTTTCGTGATGGTGGTCGATATTCTGAAGGGGGTGCTAGCCTCGTTTTTGTACCTGTTATTGCCATATTACCTCACCAACGAGTGGGACCGTACCAACCTGATGGTAGGTTTGGGGCTGGCCGCCGTTGCCGGACATATTTTTCCAATTTGGGCTGGTTTCAAAGGAGGCAAAGGGGTGGCTACCGTGTTTGGGATGGTACTGGCCATACAGCCGCAGGTAGCGCTTTGCGTTGTCGGGGTGTTCCTGATTGTGCTGTACCTCACCCGCTTTGTATCGCTCAGTTCTATTTTGGCAAGTTTGGCGTTGCCCATCCTTATTCTGGTTATCTACAACGAGCCGGAGATTCTCTATCGCATTTTCGCCATTGTGGTGGCCCTTTTAGTTATTGTCACCCATCAGAAAAACATTGGCCGCTTGTTGGCCGGAAACGAAAGCAAGGCCCGCATTTTTACCTATCGCGACCGGCGCCGCGAAAAGCGGATAGACTAGAACGGTTGGAATCAAGGGGCAATGATGCCTCCCTCCTCGACGGGCATTTAAGCAATTAGCTAACAAACGGCGGCATGGAATTCGGTAGTGCCTACTAGTTGTTACATCTCCATTTTCAACCAACCGAATATGCAAAAAATAGTGCTGCCCGTGCTGGCACTGGCCATGGTAGTGGCCTGTACCACCAATAAAATCACGGGCAAAAAGCAGCTCAACCTCATTTCCAGCGAGCAAATGCTCAACCTGGGTGAAACACAGTACCGCCAGGTGCTTTCGAGCAGCAAGGTGCTGAGCAATACGGCCGACAGCCGCAAAGTGGTAGATATTGGCCAGCGAATAGCAGGAGCGGTGAACCGATACTACAGTGGGCAGGGCCTGCAACAAGAACTGGCTGGCTACAAATGGGAATACAACCTTATTGACAGCAAGGAGGTAAATGCCTGGTGCATGCCCGGCGGTAAAATAGCTGTATACACCGGCCTGCTGCCGGTGACGCAAAATGATGCGGCACTGGCGGTGGTGATGGGCCACGAGGTGGCGCATGCGCTGGCCGAGCATGGCAAAGATCGGATACACCAGCAGCTGGGTGCCTCGGCACTGGCCATGGGCCTGCAAGTAGCGGTGGCCAATAAGCCGCAGGAAACACAACTGGCCTACCTGGCAGCTTTTGGTGCAGCGTCGCAGCTGGGCGTTATTCTGCCATTTAGCCGCAGGCAAGAGTTGGAAGCCGACGCCCTCGGCCTGAAATACGCTGCTTTGGCCGGCTATGATCCCCGCGAAGCCATTGGGCTTTGGAAGCGAATGGGCGCCCTGGGCGGTGGCAGCAAGCCCCCCGAGTTTGCCAGCACCCACCCAGCCGAAGCTACCCGCATAGCTGAACTGGAGAAGCTGATGCCGGAGGCGGTAAAGCTGTATGAAGCCAACCGCCGCCGATAAGTAGCCGATTCGAAAAAAGGTGGATAATAGGCTTGGTTTGTTTAAAACCATATAGTAAATGCCCCCCCTTTCTGCGCATTTATCCGTACTTTTGCTCCCTCGTATTGCTTTAACCTTAATTCCTAACAGTTTTTTGATAATGTCGCAGCCTAGCATTGTAGAGAAGCTTCAATTGACCGACGAGAAAAACCTGTTGATTCAGGGTCTTCCCTCTTCTATCGAAAAGCAGTTTGTAAAACTTTCGTATGCCAAAAATGTGACGCCCCTTCTCAAGTCGAGAGGCATTGAGTGGTCACTGGTATTTGCGGTAAACGAAAATCAGCTGCGTAACATTCT
>CANHEC010000319.1 GCA_947459455.1 Chitinophagaceae bacterium | reverse complement strand
ACAAGGAAATTAAACGTGTAGAAAAAGAGCTCAATAACCGCCCCGTCAGAAAATTCAATTATAGAACGCCAAACGAAGTATTTTCATATTTAACGGGTAGTGTTGCACTTATGAGTTGAACACAGCAAAAACATTTGTTGCAAATGAGACCTTGAAAAAGGGAAAGGTTATTTCAGAATTAGATTTTAGAAATGAAAAGAGCAAGTTAATTGGTAAGCAAATGTCCATTCCACAGATTAATGCTGCCATAATTAGTAATCAAAGTCAGCAGAACGACAAACAAAAGGAAATTCTTGAATTGGAGAATCAAATTGCTCAACAAAAAGCAATTTTTATACAGGCCCTAAACACATTACAAAGTCAGCTAGATGAGTGGTGCAAAAAATATATTTTGACAGCACCAGTAGATGGTAAGGTGTCGTTTGTTGGGTTTGTGCAAGAAAATCAACACTTACAGGCGAACCAAATGTTGTGTTACATCAATCCACACAACAGTACTTATTATGCCGAAATGATTATTCCTCAAACCAATTTTGGCAAAATAGCCATCGGCCAAAAAGTACTATTAAAATTTGCAGCATATCCTTTTCAAGAGTTTGGTGCAGTAAATGGAGTTATTGAATTTATAAAGGAGCAGCCATCTGATAGTGGTTATGTGGCCAAAGTGGCATTGCCCAATGGTCTTATCAGCAATTACAAAAAACGCATTCAATACCGTGATGGATTGAATGCGCAAGGGGAGATAATTACAAATGATGTTCGGTTGTTACAAAGAGTTTACTATAGTGTAAAAGGTCGCATGTATTGATTTTTCTTACTTCATCATTTCCGCAAAATGCTTGTGGAAATAAGGAATGGTTTCAATACCCTTGTAGTAGTTCTCGATATTGAATTTTTCGTTGGGGCTGTGCAGGTTGTCGCTATCAAGGCCAAAACCCATGAATACAATCTTCACGCCCAGCTCCTGCTCAAACAGGGCACAAATAGGAATGCTGCCACCGCCGCGTACCGGTATCGGGTCTTTGCCAAAGCTATCGCGGATGGCTGCCGCTGCTGCCTGGTACGGAATGCTGTCAATCGGCGTCACGTAAGGCTCCCCACCATGGTGAGGGCGCACTACTACCTGCACACCAGCCGGTGCTATTTTTTGCAGGTGCTCCATCAGCATCGCTTCTATTTTGTGGCTGCTCTGGTTGGGCACCAGGCGGCAGCTTATTTTGGCAAATGCCTTCGAAGGCAGCACTGTTTTACTACCCTCGCCGGTGTAGCCACCCCAAATGCCATTTACTTCCAGCGTAGGCCGTATGCCGGTCCGCTCGTTGGTGCTGTAGCCCTTTTCGCCCCATACTTCAGCTACGCCCAGGTCGGCTTTAAACTCCGCTTCGTCAAACGGCGCTTCCGCCATTTTGGCCCGCTCGGCATCGGTAGCTACCAGCACATCGTCGTAAAAGCCCGGGATGGTAATGTGGTTGTTTTCGTCGTGCAGGTTGGCTATCATTTGGCACAGCATAGTAGCCGGGTTGGCCACGGCGCCGCCGTACACCCCACTGTGCAGGTCGCGGTTGGGGCCCGTTACTTCCACTTCCACATAGGTCAGGCCACGTACGCCCACATCTATGCTGGGCGTATCCAGGCTTATCATGGCTGTATCGCTTATCAGTATCACGTCACACTTCAGCAGGTCCTTGTTGGCTTTTACAAAGGTGGCCAGGTTAGGGCTGCCTACTTCTTCTTCGCCCTCTATCAAAAATTTGATATTGGTGGGCACTTCGCCTTCGGTACGCATGCACTCCAGCGCCTTCACGTGCATATAAAACTGGCCTTTATCGTCGCAGGCGCCGCGGGCAAATATTTTGCCGTCCTTTATTACCGGCTCAAACGGGCCGCTGTGCCACAGCTCCAGCGGGTCGGCCGGCTGCACATCGTAGTGGCCATACACCAGCACCGTAGGCTTGGTGGGGTCGCTTATTTTTTCGCCATACACTATCGGGTGGCCATCGGTCGGGTAAATGGTCACGGTGTCGGCACCGGCTTCCAGCAGGCGAGCCTTTACGGCCTCGGCACAGGCCAGCATATCGGCTTTGTGTTCGCTGCGGGCACTTACGCTGGGTATGCGCAGCAGGTCCAGTAGTTCGTTCAAAAAGCGGTCTTTGTTCGCTTCCAGGTAGGCTTTAGCACTCATATCGTTTCGTCCCTTTTGCGGGGCCACAAAGGTCGGGGAAAAGCAGCCATTGGGGGCAGTCGGCAGCCGTACATATTTCGTCTGCGGTACCGCGTCTTGCAGGGTTCGCTGCGCTCCGCCCACCAGTGCCCGGCGGGCCCTCGCTATGCTCGGCCTTTCAGCCGCGGCAGCCCATCAGCAGCATATCATTGGTCAGCAGTTGTGGCGCACCTGCCTTATTTTGCCGCCCTATCACATTGGGTATGCGCTGTAGTTTTCTCAAAGCTGGTTGGCTGTTATTCATCATCGTCGTCGTTGGTAGGCCATCTGCTTTGGGCCAGTCGGCGCAGCCACCAGTTTTTCTCAAGGTATTGCTCGATTATACGATGCGGCCGGCAAAAGGCGCTGGCGGCTACAGCCGGGTAGAGCACCTGTACCGCACGGCCGATAGTGGGTGGCGGGCACACCGCTTCATTTACCCCACCATGGTGCCCGATGCCATGTACTACCTCGACGATACGGCTATCCGCCGGCTGCAAGGCCCCTTTGTGAGCTACTACGAAGGCGAGGCCAGCCAGCCCGGCCCGCTGCGTGAACAGCGGTACTACCGCGCCGATACTGCCGAAGGCCGGAGCTACAGCTGGCACCGCAATGGGCGCATGGCCAGCAGCGTTTTGCTGCGCCGCGGCCTCATGACCGACACGGTGCGCTACTGGCACGAAAACGGACAGCTGCAACAGCTGGGCCTGCTGGATACTGCCGGCACCGGCCCGCTGGAAGCGTTTTACGAAAGCGGTCAGCGGCTGCAGCAGGGCAGCTTGCTGCATGGCCGCAAGCACGGGCTGTGGACCGTGTACGACGAGCAAGGCCATCGCACCATGACTGTGCAGCTGGCAGCCGATTCAGTGGTCAGCACCACCTGCTTCGATAGTGCTGGCCAGCCCGCTAAAGGGCCCTGCATATACGAGCGGGAGGCCAATTTTTCCGGTGGCCTGTTGGGGTGGCGCCGTTTTCTCGAGCAAAATTTTCAATACCCCAAAGAAGCCATCCGAAACGATATAGAAGGCGTCGTTCGCTTTATGCTCACGGTGGGTACCGATGGCAGCGTCAGCGATCTGGAAATTGTAGCCTCGCCCCACCCGCTGCTCACCAGCGTGGTACGCCGCCTGATGGGCCGCACCCCCAAATGGGAGCCCGCCATTCGTTTCAATAAGCCGGTTAAAACAAAAGCGGCGCAAGTGGTGTTTTTCAGTCTGCAGTAGCGGACAAGCGTGATGAAATCTGACCGGAGGCTGGTGTGCTTTGCTACTGTATCTTTCCGCACCTGTCTATCCTATGACACAACATACCTGTACTAACTGCGGTAATGTTTTTACCGGACATTTTTGCAATGAGTGTAGATGGACATGACCTAGGTTTTGTGCTCCAACAATGCACGTTTGTAGCGAAGTATCTAATAAAAAAGGTAGAAGCATTCGCTCCTACCTTATGTTAGTTTTCAAGTTTCGCTTATCTCACTGCGCTTTTGAAGGGCCACTAACTTTGCGAAGTAGCCAAGGTCCTTCTTTAAAGGAGCGAGTTATTTACCGATACCGATGAGCTTGTCGACAATCACAGTTGTCCCGATAACAAGCGCTGCAAAAAATAGCTCCATAAAATTTTAGTTTACCTACTCCTAACGCTTCGTAGGTCAGTGTTTGCGCTTACTCTTTTCCCAACATGGAAGGGTTTTCAGATTTAACCCTTATGCTATGGTTTCCGTTAAATGCGCATCTCACGAATAACCACAACAATCATTTATAGTTCTGCATGAACGATCATGGAAAACACGAATAGTTATTGCCTGAACGAATTCAAACATACTCCTAAAATCTGATCGGACATCAGTTTTTTATTGATGCTTGGCGTTTTT
>CANHEC010000318.1 GCA_947459455.1 Chitinophagaceae bacterium | reverse complement strand
AATCCTACTTCAAAAACCCGGATCGGGTCGGAATTTCCTACAAATGGTTGCAAACCAGCCCCGATGTATACATGCTCACTTTCCTGAATAGCTCCAAACCTACTGTGGTAGGTTATCTCGGCGTCTGGGAGTTGTAGCGTGTGTGATCCATCGGCTGTGATCAATAATTCACGCATCATGGCCGCAAATATGGGTGGAACTTTAATATTGTAACGCATTTGATCAGCTATGAGTTACCCAACCGTGTTGAAAACTGATAAGCGCCTGGCCACTATCGTCGGCGATGGAAATTTGGAACTGCATCGTAGGCCCAATTTGGCACTGTCGCTCATGCTGTCTATCATGAGCCAGCAATTGAGTACGCGGGTGGCTGCTGTGTTTCATCAGCGTTTTTTGGCCTTGGCCGGCAAGCGTAGTCCTCGCCCGGCTGACATCCTGGCTATTGATTATGAGCAGCTTCGGGGTATTGGCCTGAGCCATGCCAAAGCTACCTACGTGCACCAGGTGGCCGAGTTTTGGCAAACCCATGGCCTTACCGATGCCAAGCTGCACAAAATGACCGATGAAGAGGTGATAGCACTGCTGACGCAGATAAAAGGGGTGGGAAAGTGGACTGTGGAAATGCTGCTGATGTTCAGCATGCAGCGGGAGGATGTATTTCCGGCCGACGATTTGGGTATACAGCAAGCCATGCAAAGATTGTACAAGGTGAATCCGGCTGCCAAGAAGGAGCTGTTGAACAAAATGCAGCAGCTGGCCGAAAAGTGGCGCCCTTACCGCACCTATGCCTGCCTGCACCTGTGGGCGTGGAAGGACGATGCTTGAGTGCCGGCTCACATGGCTGAATAACCTTTGGCGGCCCGTGCCGGCCGAAGGCTTACATTTGCGGCCAAAATTTGGTAGCGGCCAGCTGCCGCATTTGCTGAAGAAAATCGCTTACGACATGGCAGATATTTTTGAAAGACTGGTAAAAAACTATGGCCCGCTGGGACAGCACCGCGAACGGGCCCACGGATACTTTGCCTTCCCAAAGCTGGAAGGCGATATCGGTCCCCGCATGCAGTTCAGGGGGCAGGAAATGATTGTGTGGAGCCTGAACAACTACCTGGGGCTGGCCAACCACCCCATGATCAGGAAGGTGGATGCCGATGCCAGCGCCGATTTTGGACTGGCCTATCCCATGGGTGCCCGCATGATGAGTGGCAACAGTAACCACCACGAGCAGCTGGAGCGTGAACTTGCAGCCTTTGAAAGCAAGGAAGACGCCATTTTGCTGAACTATGGCTACCAGGGCATCATGAGTGCCATTGATGCACTTTGCGGCCGCCACGACGTAATAGTGTACGATGCCGAAAGCCATGCCTGCATCATCGACGGGCTGCGGCTACACCCCGGCCACCGCTACGTATTCAAGCACAACGATGTAGAGGACTGCGAAAAGCAACTGCAGCGTGCCAGCCAACTGATTGAAAAGCAGAAGGCCGGTGGCATCCTGGTAATCACCGAGGGGGTGTTTGGCATGGCCGGCGACCAGGGCAAGCTGAAAGAGATATGCGACCTGAAAAAGAAGTATGAGTTCCGACTGCTGGTAGACGATGCGCACGGTTTTGGTACGCTGGGCGAAACAGGTGCCGGTGCCGGCGAGGCGCAAGGTTGCCAGGATGAGATCGACCTGTACTTCAGCACTTTTGCCAAATCAATGGCCAGCATCGGCGCATTTTTGGCTGGGCCCAAAGCTATCATCGACTATATCCGCTACAATATTCGCAGCCAGATTTTTGCCAAGAGCCTGCCCATGCCGCTGGTAATAGGCAACCTGAAGCGCCTGGAAATGCTGCGCACCATGCCCGAACTGAAAGCCAAGCTGTGGGATAATGCCACAAAGCTGCAGCAAGGGCTGAAGGATCGCGGCTTTGATATTGGCAAGACCGATAGCGTGGTAACGCCGGTGTACATGAAAGGTGGGGTAGAAGAAGCCACGGCGATGGTGATGGATCTGCGGGAGAACTACAAGATATTCTGCTCTATTGTAGTGTATCCTGTGATTCCGAAGGGCCATATCATTTACCGCCTCATACCAACCGCTGCTCACTCCGATGAGGATATTCAGCGCACCCTGGAGGCCTTTACCGAAACGAAGCAAAAGCTGGATGCTGGTGCTTACAAAGTAGAAGCCATCCCAGATATGGCGGAGAAAGTATAGCCACTGGTTGTCTTGAATGCAATACTGATCAGCGCCCCGCTCATAACGGGGCGCTTTTTTTGTATAGCATGCCTACCAAGCAAAAAGCCCCGCATGACTGCGGGGCTTTCTTAATCAAAACCATTAACCATTAAACCTTATCCTATGAAAATTCCGTCGCAATATGTAGAAAAAATTTCAATTGACTGGTAAGGGTTCTGAGAAAATTGTTCCCGTTAGGATTTGCGAAAACTACCAGCTGGGAAAAAAGGCCTGTTTAAAATCTTCGAATCTTGTTTGCAGGTAGGCGCCGCTGCCGTAGTACTTCAGCAGGGTTTCTACCTCCGCTACCTTCAAGGCGCCCGGAATCACCTGCGCAGCACCTTCCGGAGGTACCAATACCGTGGAAGGATACACCATATTGCCTTGCAGCCAGTTCACGGCCAGCTGATGCACTTTGAAACGGGGTTGGTACAAATATTCAGTGCCCTGCCAGCTCACAGGCACTTTGCTTTCAGCGTCAAACTTGATGGCAATGAAGTACTCCGCTACATAAGCGGCGACCGAATCGTGCCGCCAGATGGTAGCGTCCATCAGTCTGCAGTATTGGCACCAGGTAGTGTACACGTCTATCAGCAGGGGCTTTTGTGCTACCTGCAGCCTTGCCTGTGCTGCCTGCGGCGATAGCCATGCTACTCCCTTTTTGTGCTTACTGCTGCTTTGGGCCTGCACCTGGCTCACAAAAAACAGCATTAGCAAGGCTATGCATGAAACCATTCTCATGGCAAGACGTTATTTTGGCAAATCTAACTACTACGTCATGCACAAAATTGTTATAGCTATCACGGGCGCCAGTGGCTCCATCTATGCGCAGCAGCTGCTGCAAAAGCTGGCCCAAATGCCCGAGCAAGTGCAGGAAGTAGGAGTGATACGAACTCCCAATGCCCGTGAAGTAGCCCGTTATGAATTAGGCAGCGAATCTCTCGAGCGGTTTCCGTTTCGCTATTTCGATAAAACAGACTTTACAGCGCCATTTGCCAGCGGTAGCGGGCAGTACAACAGCATGGTGGTAGTGCCCTGTAGCATGGGTACATTGGGCCGCATAGCCGCCGGCGTCAGCGATGACCTGATTACCCGGGCGGCCGATGTGATATTGAAGGAGCGGCGCCGGCTGATTTTGGCCGTCAGGGAAACCCCCTACAACCTGCTGCACATCCGCAATATGGAAACCGTTACCCTGGCAGGCGGAATTATTTGCCCCTGCACCCCCAGTTTTTATAGCCAGCCAGCTACTATAGAGGCGGCCGCCGCCACCGTGGTCGACCGCATCGTCGATTTACTCGGATTAACCCAGCAAACCTACCGCTGGGGCCAATAAAAAAAAGAGCCGCTGACTAGCAGCGGCTCGTTTTTTTAGAATAGCAGGCAGCTACTGCCGCTGTTATTGCTGAATTTCTTCTACCCCGGGGTACTTGGCCTTGTCGAATACAAACAAGTTGTCGGCCAGGGTGACATTGGTTTTGAGGCCGGTAATGCTGTAATTGTAAACGTTGCCGCTGTTTTCATACACTTTGCTGCTTACGATCATGCTCTGGGCCTCGTCTATGTACACATATACCTTGAAGAAGGATTTGCGCTTATCGGTCGGGGTCATTTCTATTTCCTGCAGCTTTTTGCCGGCTACCGTTACCGGCCCATTCAGTTTGTACAAAAAGTCTTTGTCGTAAAAATTGGTAAAAAGCTTCTGCGGCGTGATGGTTTGGCTGCTATTGTCTACCGCACTCACAGTCACCTCGTTAGCAGCCGGCTCGTACTTCCACATTTTTTTGCCATCGCAAAAAATGGTGAGGCTTTGTTCAGTGATCTTGTATTTCTGTCCTTTTACAAAAATCTGCCCGCTTTT
>CANHEC010000317.1 GCA_947459455.1 Chitinophagaceae bacterium | reverse complement strand
GTCTCTCCATTTACATAGCGGCGCTCCGGTGTTTTGGGATGAAAGGGCAAAAAGAAGTGGAGCTGCCGGATGATCCAGGGTGCTTTGCGGACGAGCAGGGCTTCTATCTTTTCGGGTGCAGCACCCCGGGGGGCTTTCACCTGAACTTGCATGGCGGGTGTCACGGTGATGCCCAGCGTTTTGCGGTCGGCAAACTGCAGTTGGTACGAAATGGTACGGCTGCCGTATTGAAAGCTTTGCTGGCTCACTTGTATCGCAGTTTGGCTACTTCAATGCATTGATTGGCTATCTCGTCGAGATC
This sequence comes from Chitinophagaceae bacterium, assembly GCA_947459455.1. Taxonomy (GTDB): domain Bacteria; phylum Bacteroidota; class Bacteroidia; order Chitinophagales; family Chitinophagaceae; genus Phnomibacter. Next base: position 3,786 of record CANHEC010000317.1, on the reverse strand, counting down.
GTTGAACGAAAGCTGCAAGCCGTACTTGTCTCTGATTTCATCGATGAGGTAGTCGCCGATATCGATTTTGAGCTTGCCGATGAGTCCGGGCTTCGATTGCCAGTCTACAATGGGCTGTCCGTCGTCGAGAATGGCTTGCTGCAGTATATCGTCGATGCCCAGGCCTGCCGCCACTGCTACTTCGTTTAGTTGCTTTGCTTCCGCTATTTTTTCTTTCCAGCTCTCCGCTGCTATCCGGTAGAAGGCCTGTGCAATTTCTCTGCCCTGCAACTGTTCCGGCATATCGGCGCCGCGGCGGGTAAGGGCCTGTTCGCTTTGGGCTTTTACCATGGCCAAAAATTCCAGCTCCTTCAGGCGCCCTGCCCGGTAGTCGGCAATGGTTTGCTGAATGAGCTCGCTGAGCCGCTTGTAAAACACAGGATCTTCATCCATGTGGACGGCGATATGTTTGGCGGTTCGGCTGGCGATGGTTTCGGCCTGGGCGGCCGCACCGGTTATTTTTTCTACTTCGGCCTCAAATGCTTCGCGGTTGTAAATATCGACCTGCTCTGTGAGGCGAATGATTTCGGAAGTGGTCACATGCTGGTCGAGCAGTTTTTGCAGCTGCTTTTCGTACTGGCTGAAGTCCACCTCATCGCTGTACATGTTCACCACGGTATTGCGCAGGTTTACAAAGAACTTCAGGTCGTCGCGATAGCGTTGTTTTTCTGCCTCTGGCGTCGCTTCTTCCCACTGCAGGCTGCCAAACGCTATTTTGAGGCATTTGGAATATGCTGTGAGCTTTTGGTAAAACTCAGTACGCAGGGCGATATCATGCAAGGCCAGGGCGTATTCATTCAGATCGCCTTTGTTTTTCACCGATCGAAACACTGCATGCAGGGCAGCGTGCAGGCCGGGCAGTTTGGCGGTTTCCTCGGCTACGTTGGTAAAGGCGCCGTTCAGGTCGTCGGCATCGAAGTCGAGGTCGCCGGAGTAGGTTTGCAGGGCGTTGTGCAGTTCTTCCAGTACGCCGTCGTAATCGATGATGAGGCCATAATCTTTGCCCTGTGCCAGCCGATTGGTTCGGGCAATGGCCTGCAGCAGCTTGTGTTCTTTCAGCTTGCGGCACAGGTACATTACCACCACCTTGGGTTCATCAAAACCGGTGAGCAGTTTATCTACCACAATCAGTAGTTCGGGCTCCTCGCTGTTTTTAAACTGGCCAATGATGGTTTCTTCCAGCTTGCGGCCATACCTGCTTTTTTGCTTGTTGTAGTAGGCCAGTACAGAAGCGTCTACTTCGGTGCCATCGTCCTCTTCGTTTTCACGGTCGTCGGGTGGCGAAAACAGGATTTCGGTGCTGACGCGGTCAAGCTGGTCGAAGCATTTTTTGTATTTGACGGCGGTGGGCCGGTCGGGGCACACTACCATGCCTTTAAAGCCACTGCGGTCGCCGGTTTTATCGGCAGCCCAGTTGCTCGTCCAGTCTTTTACGATATCGCATACAATGGCGAAAATGCGCTGCTCCGTTTTGCCAATTTGCTCGGCCCGGCTGAATTTTCGCTTCAGGTCGGCTTTTTGCTGCGGGGTTAGTTTTTCTGATAGAAAATCGAAATAGCGGTCGATGGTTTGCTGGTTGACATCCTGCAGGGCATGGCGGCCTTCGTAGCGAATGGGCAATACCGCGCCATCGGCCACGGCTTGCAGTACAGTGTACGGTGGATCAATAATACCGCCGAATTTTTGAGCGGTGTTCTTGTCCTTTTTCATGAGGGGGGTGCCGGTAAAAGCGATGTAGCAGGCGTTGGGCAGCACCTTGCGCATCTTCTGGCCAATTTTGCCATACTGGGTGCGGTGCCCCTCATCTATCAGTACAAAAATATTGGGCGAGGTGAGGGGAGGGTTCAGCTGCTTGACGGCAGTTTCGAACTTGTTGATGATGGTGGTAATGACCGCATCGCTTTTGCCCCGCAGCAGCTCTACCAGCCGGCTGCCGGAGGCAGCATTCAGTACCGGTATTTCCACGTCTTTAAAAGTGCCGGTGATTTGGTCATCCAGATCGGTGCGATCGGTAGCGAGCACAATTTTTGGGTGGGGCATGTGCAGGGCAATTTGCCTGGCCAGCATGGCCATAGTCAGGCTTTTGCCACTGCCCTGGGTGTGCCACACCACACCACCACGGCGGGCACCACCGGTGCCTATGTGTGCTATGCGCTGCATTATTTTTTGGATGGCAAAATATTGCTGGTAGCGGGCCAGCTTTTTTTCGCCGCCGTCGAACAGTACATAGTCTTTTACCAGGCTGAGCAGCCGGGCTGGCTGGCACAGGTTGTACAGGTATCGGTCCTGCTCCGAAATGCTGCGGGGTTCGCCCTCGGATTGGCGCAGGTAGGCTGCCATTTCGGGGGTACGCTGCTGCAGTATGGCGGCCCATGCCTCGGGTGGGGTGGGCTGCTGTACCAGGGCCAGCAGGCGCTGCTCGTAGGCCTGCTGCTGAGCAGGCTCGGGCAGGTGCTCCCGCCAAAGGCCCCAATGCTTTTCTTTGGCACCGGGCGAGCCATAGCTGGCCTGCGTGGTGGCCAGCGCCAGCAGCACCTGGCTGTAGATGTATAGTTTGCGGATGCCCTGTTCTTCCTGATTGCGCAGGTGCTGCACAATGGCCTTGCTGAGGGCATCGGGCAGGTCGGGGCGCTTGCACTCTACCACCACCAGCGGGATGCCATTGACGAACAAAACCAGGTCGGGTATCTGATGCTCCTGCGTAGTGGCCTTGAGTACTTTGTACTCTTCGGTTACATAAAACTCATTTTCTTCGGGCCGCTCCCAATTGATGTAATGCAGGTTGTAGCTTTTGAGGTCGCCATCTACGCTCTGCTGCAGGCTTTTGCCCATGCATAGCAGCTCCCAGGCGGTTTTGCTGGCCTGCATGTAGCCCTCGTTCATGGGTATTTCTTTCAGGGCCCTGATGCCTGCTTCGATATTGGCCTCGGTAAACAGGGCTGTTTTGCTGCTGCTTTGGCGAATGGCGTTTATTTCGGGCAGCTTGCGGCGCAGCACCTCCTCCAGCAGTACCTGGCTGTACTTGCCCCCGCGTAGCCGCAGCGCCTCGGCCGGTGGCAGGTAGGTATAGCCCATGCTTAGCAGCAACTGCAAGGCAGGTACCTGAGAGGCGTGGTCTTCGAGGAAGGAGGGGGTGGTCATAAGGTTATGGGTATTTGGTAAAGCAATAAATCACGCGGTTATCACGCCCCCCTTGGCCAGTTCGATCATTTTCCCGACATCGGCAAAATGATCGGAAAGCACTTCGCCGGCGTTTGTACAAGCAGCTTTTGCCTTGTCAATCACCTTCATAAAGTTGTCCCATTTGGCATAGCCCAATATCTCCTGTAGCTCTCGGGCACTCCAGCATTCTACTCCGTTATACAGGTAGCAGGCTTCTTCAAACTTTAGAAAGAGGGCATGGATCAATTCTTTTTTCATATAGTAAAGGCGTGTGAATTGTTTAGAAAATGGAAGGATGAAGTCACAGGGCTGTTTTGCTGCTGCTTTGGCGAATGGCGTTTATTTCGGGCAGCTTGCGGCGCAGCACCTCCTCCAGCAGTACCTGGCTGTACTTGCCACCCCGCAGCCGCAGCGCCTCGGCCGGCGGCAGGTAGGTATAGCCCATGCTTAGCAGCAGCTGCAAAGCAGGTACCTGGGAGGCGTGGTCTTCGAGGAAGGAGGGGGTGGTCATAAGGTTATGGGTATTTGGTAAAGCAATAAATCACGCGGTTATCACGCCCCCCTTGGCCAGTTCGATCATTTTCC
>CANHEC010000316.1 GCA_947459455.1 Chitinophagaceae bacterium | reverse complement strand
GCCGAGCGCCCCGATGACCTTATTGTGTATGGTGGTCGCGGTAAAGCGGCCCGCAATTTCGAAGCCCTCGATAAAATCATCGCTAGCCTGGAGCGGTTGGAGAATGATGAAAGCCTGCTGATACAAAGCGGCAAGCCGGTGGGCATCTTAAAAACACATCCCGATGCACCACGGGTGCTCATCAGCAATAGCCAGCTGGTGCCCAACTGGGCCAACTGGCAGCATTTTGAGGAACTGGAGCGAAAGGGTCTGATGATGTACGGGCAAATGACCGCCGGTAGCTGGATTTATATAGGTAGCCAGGGCATTGTGCAGGGTACGTACGAAACCTATGCTGCCATCGCCAATCGGCATTTTGGCGGTAGCCTGAAAGGCACGCTCAACGTGACGGCCGGCCTGGGTGGTATGGGCGGCGCTCAGCCGCTGGCCATCACCATGAATGAAGGTGTGGCGCTGGTAGCCGAGGTAGAAGAGTGGCGCATTGACAAGCGCATGGAAACCGGCTACCTTGATGAAAAGTACAGTAGCATCGATCATGCCATCAACGCTGCCCTGCACTACCGCCGCGAAGGCGAGGCCCGCAGCATTGGGGTGCTGTGCAATGCCGTGCATCTGCTCGATCATTTGCTCAGTCGCGACATTGTGCCCGATACACTCACCGATCAAACCAGTGCGCATGATCCGCTGATTGGCTACACCCCGCATACGCTGAGCAATGAAGAAGCGCAGCAGCTTCGTGCCAGCGACCCCGATACTTATTTGGCCCGCAGCTACGAGAGCATGCACCTGCATGTGCAGCTCATGATGGCTTTGCAACAAAAAGGTGCTATTACTTTCGACTACGGCAATAACCTGCGGGCAAGAGCGGTAGAACACGAAGTGAAAAATGGAAATCATTCTCAATTTCCCCCTTTGGGCGGCCAGGGGGTTCTGTTTCCGGGGTTTGTGCCGGCCTATATCCGGCCCCTTTTCTGCGAAGGGAAGGGCCCCTTCAGGTGGGCTGCCCTCAGTGGTGATGAGGCCGATATAGCCGTGACCGATGAAGTGATCAGCGAGCTGTTTCCGGCCAATGAAAGCTTGCAGCGATGGCTGCGCCTGGCCAAAGAAAGAATTGCATTTCAAGGCCTGCCGGCCCGCATATGCTGGCTGGGCCAGGGCGAACGCGAAAAAGCGGGTCTGGCATTTAATGAACTGGTGCGCAGCGGCCGTGTCAAGGCTCCCATTGTTATCGGTCGCGACCACCTGGATACCGGCTCTGTGGCCTCGCCCAACCGCGAAACCGAAGCCATGCTGGATGGTAGCGATGCGGTGGCCGATTGGCCGCTGCTGAATGCCCTGGTAAATACAGCGGGTGGTGCCAGCTGGGTAAGCTTGCATCATGGCGGTGGCGTGGGCATGGGCTATAGCATTCATGCCGGTATGGTAATAGTGGCCGATGGTACCGATGCTGCAGCAGCAAGGCTGCAGCGGGTGCTGCGCAATGATCCGGGCACAGGAGTCATCAGGCATGCCGATGCCGGCTACGACAAGGCTGTACAGACCGGTCAGGCCCATGGTCTGCTATTGTAGTATGGCCCATTTTTAAACTTTCGCTTTTGCGCATGGTCTTACGCATTATACCCACCGCTGCTTTTATGTTTAAATTGATTGCTTCGGCCTTGCTTTCTGCTGCGCTGCTGCTGGCACCGCCGTCCAAAGCGCAGTCCGACAGTTCGGCTTTTTACCTTGCTACTATTGATACTACAGCGCTGTATGATTCGCTGCTGCAAGAACTGCAAATGCTGGGTTTGGCCGGCAAGGGACCGAAAAGCTATTTCGATATCAACGTGGGCTTTGGCAATGGCAATTTTGCTTGGCAAAATGCAGCGTTGGCCCAAAACACCGGCCAGCTGTTTTACACTGGCGGGCTGGGCTATTACCACAAGTCGGGCCTCTCGCTGTCGGGTGGCGCCAACCTCACCAACAACAATGGTAAAGCCTCGATTTATCAATCGTACATCTCGCCGGCATACGACTTTCGCAACCGAAAGCTGGCTACGGGCATTTCTTTTTATCGCTATTTCAACCAGCAGGATTTGAGTTTTTATGTAAGCCCGCTGGTAAATGAACTATATGGTTATTTCACGCTGCGCAATACTTGGCTGCAACCAAAGCTGGCGGTAGACTATGCCTGGGGCACCTACGATGAGCTGGCAGGGCTGCAGTTTATTGATACGGTTCGCTTCCGCCGGTTTGCACCCATTGTACGCTATCTCAGCCGGCAAAACCGTATTGCCAATGTGTCCGACCTGTCGCTTATGTTTTCGCTGCGGCACGACTTTATAGCCACCGCCAAAGATGGCAGCGATCGATTTTTTCGCTACTCGCCCAGTGTATTGTTATTGGCTGGCACAGCCACCTACGGTACCAACACGCCCCTTAATTCACTCACTGGCCCCCGCATGACCAACCTGACAAACGTGCGGCTGTTCAATGAACTGTATGGCCAGGCCTTCACGCCTCCCGATCAGCAGTTTTCGCTGCAAAACCTGAACATTACCAATGCGGCCATGCTGGGTATTGGCAAATGGTACCTGCAGGGTCAGTTAGTGCTCAGCTATCTCATTCCAAAAGCGCAGTCGGGTTGGAATGTGTTCTTCAACCTGACGACGGGCCTCACGCTTTGACCGGCTGCCAATTTTGCCCGCTGCCAGCGGTGATTTGCGCCAATACGGCAAGCCAATCTGGGCTGGCACCGTTATTGGTCGGGTAGTAGCCACGGCCATGCACCATTTTGGGGCCCGGGCCGCGTCAAGCATCAATTATGGATAGTCAGTTCAGAAACGCATTATTGAAGAGTGAAGACGACAGCGACTTCATGCCCATTATTCCCATTACCGAAGGGGAAAGCGAAGAAGACAAGAAAATAGTATACCCCAACGAAGTGCCGGTGCTGCCGCTGCGCAATACCGTGTTGTTTCCGGGGGTGGTCATCCCCATTACGGTGGGTCGCGATAAAAGCATCAAGGCCGTAAATGATGCATACAAGGGCGATAAACTAGTTGCCGTGCTCTCGCAAAAAGATAGCAACGTAGAAGATCCGGCGGCTGCCGACCTCGTTAGCATTGGCACGGTAGCCAAAATCATCAAGCTGATCAAGATGCCGGATGGCGGCACCACAGTGATCATGCAGGGCAAGAAGCGTTTTGAGCTGGAAGCAATTACCAGTGAGGAGCCTTACTTCAAGGCCCGCATCAGCTACCTGCCCGAAATGGAAGTGCCTGCCGATGCTCCTTTTGAAGCGCAAACCAGCACCATCAAGGAACTGGCCACCCAAATCATTCAGCTTTCGCCCAATATTCCCAGCGAAGCGGGCATCATTCTTAAAAACATTGAAAATCCGGCGTTTCTCATCCACTTCGTGGCGGGCAACATGAACACCGATGTCACGGAAAAGCAACGCATTTTAGAGCTGCAAGATATCAGGCAGCGGGCCGAAGAACTGATCAAGCTGCTGAACCGCGAACTGCAGTTTGCCCAACTGAAAGACCAGGTAACCAACCGTACCCGCACCGAGATAGACAAGCAGCAGCGAGAATATTTTTTGCAACAGCAGCTAAAGAGCATCAAAGAAGAGCTGGGCACCGACAATGTGGCCGAAGTAAACCAGATGCGCCAGCGAGCCGAGCAAAAGAAATGGCCCGAAGCGGCCAAGGTCGCTTTTCACCAGGGCATTGAAAAGCTGGAACGCATGCACCCCAGCACGCCCGACTACAGCGTGGTGTACAACCACCTGGACCTGATGCTGGATTTACCCTGGGGCGAGGTAACCGAAGACAATTACGATCTTTTGAATGCCCGCCGGGTACTGGATGCCGACCATTATGGCATGGACAAAATAAAAGAGCGGATTTTGGAATACCTGGCTGTGCTGAAGCTGAAAGGCGACATGAAGAGCCCCATCTTGTGCTTTGTAGGCCCACCCGGCATTGGCAAAACGTCACTGGGCAAAAGCATTGCACACGCCATCGGGCGCAAATACATTCGCCTGAGCCTCGGCGGCCTGCACGACGAAAGCGAAATACGCGGCCATCGGAAAACCTACATAGGCGCCATGCCT
>CANHEC010000315.1 GCA_947459455.1 Chitinophagaceae bacterium | reverse complement strand
GCAGCTGGGGCGCCCTTCCATATTGCTGTTCAGGTTGTAAAACTGCACACCCAGCTCCACACGGGCCACATCCTTCAGCCGTACGATGGCACCGTTGTTGTTCGACTTCAAAATGATATTGCCAAACTCCTCTTCATTTACCAGGCGCTGCTGCAGCAGCACCGTGTAGGTATTCTGATTATTGGGGACGGCCGGTTCATCACCAAATGCACCACCCGGCGCAATGTTGTTCTGCTCTTTCAGTGCATTCATTACATCGGCGGCGGTCAGGCCCAGCGCCGTCATCCGATCGGGCTGCAGCCACACCCGCATGGCATATTCGGCACCGCCCATTACGGTCACATCGCCCACACCTTTCAGGCGGCGCAGTTCATCCAGCAGGTTCAGGTACGCATAGTTGTTGATGAAGGTGGCATCGTAGGTATTGCTGGGCGAATAAATGCTGAAAATGAGCAGCGGAAACGTGAGCGACTTTTTTACGTTTACGCCCAGATCTTTTACCTGCGGTGGTAAAAACGGATTGGCACTTGATACCCGGTTTTGCGTCAGCATGTTGGCCTTATCCAAATCGGTACCTACTTCAAAGCTTACCTGCAGTACGGTGCTGCCGTTGTTGGCATTCACACTTTTCATGTACAGCATGTCTTCCACGCCGTTCACCTGCTGCTCTATCGGCGTAGCTACCGCATCCTCCATGTTTACGGCATTGGCACCGCCATAGCTGGCACTCACCTGCACCATGGGTGGCGTTATATCGGGGTACTTGGCCACCGGTACCCCCTGCAGGGCCAGCAAGCCCAGTATCACTATCAAAATAGAAATGACGATAGCGAAAATCGGTCGTCGTATAAAAAACTCACTCATACCTGGCAGTATTGATAAAGACTAGGAATTAGGAGAAGGACCAAGGCTATTGGGCCGAATCGGCCTGGTAGCGCCAATCCATGGCCACCGGCTTTACCAGGCTATTGGGTTTTACAATGGCATTGCCTATCACGGCTACTTTTTCGCCGGCCTGCAGCCCTTCTGTAATCACCCAATTGTTACCCACCCGCCGGCCGGTTTTCACCAGGCGGGGCACCACTTTATTACTGTCATTCAGCACAAATACCTGGTAAATGCTTTGCAGCTGATTCACTGCTTGCTGTGGCACCAGGATCGCTCCTTTCAGTGTGCTGGCTTGTATGCGCACTTTTACATACTGGCCGGGCCGCAACAGCCGATCGTTGTTTTGAAACACTGCCTGCAGCAGGATGCTGCCGGTGGCCGGATATACTTCGCGGTTGGCCAGGTCGATATAGCCCCGTTCGTGGTAGGCAGTACCATCGCTCAGGGTGAGGGCTACCGGCAGCTTATCGGTACCGGTGCCAAACATGGAGTCGGCCTTTTGCTGGTAGCGGGTATAGTTCAAGAAGTCTTTTTCGGCTACTGCAAACCGCACCCTTACCACGCCCAGACTCGAAATGGTGTTGAGGCTATTGCCCAGCTTGCCCACATAATCGCCGGTTTGCACTTTGCTAATGCCAATGACGCCCGACACCGGCGCTGTCACCCGCGTATAGCTCATTTCTATTTTGGCATTGCTCAGCTGTGCCTCGGCTATACCTACCTCAGCCCGGGCCGCACTTACCATGGCCACGGCCGCATCCAGGTCTCGCTTGCTCAGCGCATTCATATCGGCCAGCGGCTTTACCCGGCTGTAGTCGGCTTCGGCCTTTACCAACTGGGTGCGGGCCTGCGCTACGCGGCCGGCGGCAGCGTCTACCTTGGTTTTTACCGGCAGGTCATCAATGCTGTATAGCAATTGACCCTTGCTCACGGCACTCCCTTCTTTGAAGTGCATACCAGTGATCCAGCCGTCTACCCGACTGAAGACTTCTACATCTTTCTCGCCATAGGTTTGGCCCACATACTCGGTGTAAATGGGCAGGTCCATGCTGGCGGCAGCCACCACATTTACTTCGGGTACCAGGGCTGGTTTGGCAGCCTTATCATTGGAGCTGCAGGCAAGCCACGTGCACACAGGCAGTAGCCAGGCGGCTACTCGGAAAAACGGTTTCATGCTGGTTGGTTTTGGAAAAAAATGAGACGACGCCACCCGGCGAATTTGAATAGGTTGTTAGTTAACAAAGAAGTGAACCCACCGGCTTTTTTGAGAAGCCTTGCCAAGTACTCACTGGTTAAATATAACACTGCCATCGAAATGCCTGCCAAAATGATGAAGCCAATTCCGGCGAAGGTGATACATGGCTACCTTGCTGCCATGAAAACAATCGGCCTGATTGGTGGCCTGACCTGGCACAGCACCATTGATTACTACCGGCACATCAATCAGCTGGTGCAGCAGCGCCTCGGCGCACAGCATTCAGCCCGCTTGCTGTTGCATTCTGTCGATTTTGAAGAGATCAGGCAGCGCACTTTTGCCAACGACTGGGCGGCCATAGCTGCGCACATGACCGCCGTAGCCCGACAGCTGGAGCAGGCAGGGGCACACTGCCTGCTGCTGGGTGCCAATACCATGCACCACATAGCCGACGAGGTGCAGGCGCACATTGACATTCCGCTACTACACATAGCCGATGCCACCGCCAAAGCCATAGCAGCCCAAGGCCTGCAAACAGTAGCCCTATTGGGTACCCGGTACACCATGCAGCTACCTTTTTACCATCAGCGCCTGGCTGCACATGGTATACAGGCCATGGTGCCTTCGGCCAATGACCAACAGGTGGTGCACGACGCCATTTACAACGAAATGGCCAGCGGCATTTTTGCCGATGCTACCCGGCAGCAATACAATGCCATTATAGCAACACTGCAGCAGCAGGGCGCCCAGGGCGTAATTATGGGCTGTACCGAAATACCGCTGCTACTAAGGCCGGCTGAGCTATCGCTGCCCCTGTTCGATACAGCCCGCCTGCATGCCGAGGCCGCGGTGCAGTTTGCCTTGGGCGAATGAAAGAAAAGAACTGTCCACCCGGCTAAACACACCGAAGGCGCCAGCAGCCCTGGCGGCATGGCAAAAAGTAGGAGCAGGTGGATACTTGCGGACAGAAGCATTACCTTACCTGCCAGCAACCAAACTATACCTGCCCTATGACCAGCAAAGCCACAAGCCCCGAACAATACCTGGCCGAACTGCCCGATGAACAGCGACCCGCCGTAGCAGCCCTGCGTAACACCATTCTGAAAAACCTGCCCAAAGGCTATCAGGAGGTGATGCAGTACGGCATGCTATCGTACGTGGTGCCACACAGTATGTACCCGGCTGGCTACCATTGCGATGCAAAACAGCCCTTGCCGTTTATGGCCCTGGCCGGGCAAAAAAACTCCATCAACTTTTACCACATGGGCATCTATGCCGAGCCCGACCTGCTGCAGTGGTTTGTGGCCGAGTACCCGCAACACAGCACCGGCAAGCTGGATATGGGCAAAAGCTGCATCCGCTTTAAAAAACCAGAGCAGATACCCCACCAACTGATAGGCCACCTGGTAAAAAAAATGCCGGTGAAAAACTGGGTTGCCCTGTATGAAAGCAAGCTGAAAAAGTAGTGGCGCCCAACAGGCCGGTTGGCAGCAACTAAAGCGGCCCGCTGACTTAACAATAAGCTCATACCAGCTGGCCACCTTTTCGCAACAAAATAATTCGGCACCTGTTTAAGCTGGAGTACATTTGACTACTGCTTGCTGGAACATGACCGAAACGGAAGTCCTTCACTGCTTATTTCGCCGGGTAGCAATTGATAACTGCCACGAATCGTACAAGCAATTATTTGTGCGGCTGCAACCTTCGTTGGTTCAGTTTGCGTTCGGTATCCTCAAGTCAGAGCCGTTGGCCTTCGAGGTGGTTTCCGATGTTTTCATTCGCATTTGGGAAAAGCGTCAAACGCTTAGCGATATCGACTCGCCACGCAGTTACCTGTACCAGGCGGTAAAAAACGAAGCCATTAATGCCATGCACAAGCAGGAGCGGCGGCAGCTGCATGATGCGCTGGTGTGGGCCGTACCGGCCGAAAGCGTCTTCTTCAATCCGGAGCAACAGCTGATTAGCAAAGAAACCCTGGCGGCCCTGCAGCGGGCTGTGCAAGAACTACCGCCCAAATG
>CANHEC010000314.1 GCA_947459455.1 Chitinophagaceae bacterium | reverse complement strand
CAACCCCTACGATGCAAAAGGCCTGTTGAAAGCTGCCATCCGCAACGACAACCCGGTTTGCTTTATGGAAAGCGAGGTGATGTACGGCGACAAAGGTGAAGTGCCCGAAGAAGAATACCTGATAGAAATAGGCAAAGCCGATGTAAAGCGGGTCGGTACCGATGTGACCATCGTATCGTACAACAAGATGATGAAAGTGGCGCTGGGAGCTGCAGCGGAGCTGGAAAAAGAAGGCATCAGCGCCGAAGTGATTGATCTGCGTACCATTCGTCCGCTGGACTGGCACACTATGGTAGAGAGTGTAAAGAAGACCAACCGCATGGTGATTGTAGAAGAACAATGGCCGATGTGCTCTGTCAGCTCTGAGATCGCTTATCGCATTCAAAAAGAAGCGTTCGATTATCTGGATGCTCCGGTGCTGCGCATCACCAGTGCCGATGCCCCGATGCACTATGCGCCCAACCTGGCAGCGCTGGCTATACCTGATGTAGCCCGCACAGTAAAGCTGGTGAAAGAGGTAATGTATGTACGCAAGTAAGCGGCAGCTGCTTCAATTGAAAATAAAAAAAGTGCCTTCCGGACAGGAAGGCACTTTTTATTTGAACTCAATGAAATGAACGCACTATAGTAAGTCGGTTTCTACTGGTACGGGGTTCATTTCTTTCAGGTTGAAGGCGTACATGACTACAAACAACACGCCAACGATCCCCTGACCAACGGCTGAAATAATACCAGGCACGGAATTGACGCCGAACAGCGCCAGTGGCGTACCAATCCAAATGATGATGCCAGCGAGGTAAAGCCAGAAGCCCCGCTTGTTCATTTTAAACATCAAAATGGCACCAGCCAGCGTCAGCAAATTGGCCACTATGTTTCCAATGTTCAGCTTAATGACGTTCTCTTTCTTCAACATTTCCTTGCTGTCCTTTATCATCTTTTCGGCAAATTCATTGCCTTTTTCGGTACCGCTGCTCTTGATCTCTTTGTTTACTGTTTGTTCGTTCAGCTGTTCAAATTTGCCAGCTAATTGCATGGTAATGATGCTGGAAACCAAACTGTATCCACTGCCTATAAAAGTGAGTACACATAGTACTGTAATGAAAGTAGTGCGAACTGGTTTGCGGTAGAGTGTCTGATCCATTTTAATGACGTTTAAACAAGTGACTATCCCATGATGATACCGGCGATAGAAGCCGAGAGGTAGGAGGCAAGTGTGCCGCAAAGCAAAGCCCGCATACCCAATTGAGCCAGGTCGGCGCGGCGGGTGGGGGCCAGCTCGCCAATGCCGCCTATTTGCATGCCTACGCTGCTAAAGTTGGCAAAGCCACAAATAGCAATGCTCACAATAAGCAGGCCTTTTTCGGTTACCAGCGGCACGGCTTTGGTGGTCAGGTTATTGAATGCTACAAACTCGTTCACGGTCAGCTTTTGTCCCAGCAGGGTAGCCGCGTTGGCCACGTCTTCATTGGGGATGCCCATGCTCCAGGCAAAGGGGGTGAACAGCTTGCCGAAAACATAATTGAGGCTGAGGTCGAAATCGGGGTTGAACAGGTGTCCGCCTTTCAGCAGCAGGTAATCTACCAGCGCTATTAATGCAATGAAACCAATCAGCATGGCAATTACGTTTACCCCAATCTTCATACCATCGCTGGCGCCATGGCTGATAGCGTCAATGAGGTTGCTATACTGGCTTTTTACTTCCAGCTTCACCTTGCCCATGGTTTGGCTTTCTTCGGTTTCGGGGTACACTATTTTGGCAATAACGAGGGCGCCCGGTGCGGCCATCAGGCTGGCGGTAATGAGCTTCGGGGCCAGATCGAGGCCGGCTTTAGCACCCATATTGGCGTACACTACCAAAATGCCACCGGCAATACAGGCCAGGCTGCCACTCATACTGGCCAGCAGTTCGCTACGGGTCATGCCTGCCAGGTAGGGCCGTATCATCACCTGTGCTTCTACCTGCCCTACAAAAGCGCTGGCCACATTGCTGAGGGCCTCAGCCCCGCTTACCCGCATAATGAAGTTCATGCCCTTGGCTATGATGCTTACCAGCCGCTGCATCACCTTGAGGTGATACAGCACCGCCACGATGACACAAACCAATATAATGGTGGCCACCACATTGAACGCAAACACAAACATGCCGGGCGCATTGTAGTTGGCCGGCTGTCCATCAAAACCAATGGTGGCAATGCCGCCATATACGAAGTTGGCACCAGCCTTGGCAAACTCTTCAATCTTTTGCATGCCATGCCCCAGCTTTTGAAAAAAGGCTGTGATGAAATCAACCTTGAGTACCAGCACGCCAATGACCACCTGTAGCAAAATGCCACTGATGACCACCCGGGGGTTGATACGTTTTTTGTTGTTGGAAAAAAGCCAGGCAATGAACAGGATGAGTGCAATGCCAATCAGACCATGAAAGCGACCCATTTGCAACGTTGAGCAGATGAATAAAAAATGATGACTGCCGAAAATAGGGATTAAGGCACTAGGAGCGTTGAGGCCACCCCATATTTTATCGGCACGGCTGGTACCAGCGGTTTGCAGTTTTGCTGAATTGTACAGTACATTTAAAGCATTCTTCCACTTTAATCCAACCTCCAACATGATCAATCCATTTGCCGCCAAATGGTGGTGGCCACTGGCTGCTGTGGCTGCTGTTGCAGCCGGCCAGCATTGGCTCAGCAGCGATGGCAGTACTGCTGCTGCCTGGTCTGCAGCACCTGCTGCCGATAGCACCAAAAAAGACACGCTGCAATACACGGCTTTTAAAGACCTGCCGCTGAAGCCCGAGCGGGAAATAAAGTTCAGCACCAGCGAGGGTACCTGGATGAGCGTAGATGTGAGCCCCGATGGCAAAACCCTGGCGTTTGATCTGATGGGCGATATCTACACCATGCCGATTGAAGGTGGCAAGGCTACGCCGGTGACCACTGGGATGGCCTACGAAACGCATCCCCGCTTTAGCCCCGATGGCAAAAAGCTGCTCTTTACCAGCGACCGCAGCGGCAACGACAACCTGTGGTATATCGACATGGAAAAGAAGGATACCGTGCAGATCACCCGCGACCGCCAGGGCGATGTACCCGGCGCCGCCTGGACGCCCGATGGCGACTACATTGTGGTGTCCAAGGGGCGCCGCATTCCGAAGCTGTATTTGTACCACAAAGACGGCGGCGGTGGTACACAGCTGAACGATGGCCCTTCGAACATGAAGACCATCGACCCCGTGGTGAGCCCCGATGGCAAAAAGATCTACTTCAGCTGGCGCAGCGGTAGCTGGAACTACAATGCCCTGCTGCCGCAGTATCAAATAGGCACTTACGACCGCGACAAGGGAACCATCACCAGCCTGACCAGTCGCTACGGTTCGGCTTTTACGCCTACCCTTAGCAAAGACGGCAGGTGGATGGTGTATGGCAGCCGCTGGCAAGACAAAACGGGCCTGGTACTACGCAACCTGCAAAATGGTGACGAACGCTGGCTGGCCTACCCCGTGCAGCGAGATGAGCAGGAAAGCATTGCTCCGCAAGGCGTGTTGCCCGGTATGGCTTTTACACCCGACAGCAAATTCTTGATTGCTTCATACGGCGGTAAAATCTGGAAACTGCCGGTAGACGGATCGGCAGCGCAAGCCATCGACATGCAGGTAGATGTGCGGCTCGAAATGGGACCTCGCCTGTACTTCAACTATCCGGTGAAAGACACCAGCCATGCGCTGGCTACGCAAATACGCGATGCAGTGCCCAGCCCCGATGGCAAACAACTGGCCTTTACGGTGCTCAACCGGCTGTATGTAATGAACTATCCCGGCGGCACGCCGCAGCGGGTAACCACGCACAACTTTGTAGAAGCCATGCCTGCCTGGAGCCCCGATGGCAAGCAGCTGGCATTTGTAACATGGGATGAGAAAGAAGGGGGCCACTTGTACAAGGCTACACTGGGTGCCAAACCCGTGGTGACCAGGATGTCGGCCGAAGCTGCTTTCTATATGCAACCGGCCTGGAGCTACAACAATCGCATCGCTTTTTTCAAAGCATCAAAGCGGGTGTTCAAAGATTCGGAAGACCCCTTCTTTGATGGCTCGGAAGGCCAACTGAT
>CANHEC010000313.1 GCA_947459455.1 Chitinophagaceae bacterium | reverse complement strand
TGCCCCGTGGCATGATCTACTCGCTGATCCTGTGTACGGTCATTTACGTAGTGACCACCCTGGTTATAACCGGCCTGGTGAACTACAAAGAGTTTCAGGGCGTGGCCGATCCGCTGGCTTTTGTATTCGATAAAATCAACATGCAAAAGTTTGGCACCTTTATCAGCATCAGTGCGGTGATAGCGGCCACCAGCGTGATGCTGGTGTTTCAAATTGGTCAGCCGCGTATATGGATGAGCATGAGCCGCGATGGCCTGATGCCAAAATCGTTCGGAAAGATCCATCCCAAGTATCAAACGCCGTGGTTTGCTACCATTGCTACCGGTGTGCTGGTGGGTGTCCCCGTGTTGTTTGTAGATGATAAGCTGATGACCGACCTGACCTCTATCGGAACGCTTTTCGCATTCGTGCTGGTGTGTGGTGGTGTTCTCATGCTTCCCCGCATTGTAAAGGAGCCCGGCAAGTTCAAACTGCCGTATATCAATGGTAGGTTCATTGTGCCCATCCTCACCCTGGTGTTCATGTATTTCAGCAAAGAGCGTATTGAAACCAGTATCGCCAATATTGGCACTGAAAGCTATCAGGAGATCTTGTTTCTGGTATTCTTGCTGGGTGCCGTAGTCATTGCCATTTTTTCGGCTATCCGCCAGTATTCACTCATACCGGTGCTGGGCATGCTTTGCTGCTTGTATCTCATGATAGAAATACCTGCCAAGAGCTGGACCGTCTTCTTTATCTGGATGGCGCTGGGACTGGCATTCTACCTGCTGTACGGCTACCGCCGATCGAAGCTGGCTGCCAGCATGGCAAAATAGCGGCTATGGCCCGTCATTTGCAGGCTGAAACCTGCGTATAAATGCGCCGAAGTATGAAGTTTGAAGTAGGAGATCAGGTGGTGGTGAAACACAGCCATGAAGATGGCAAGGTCATTGAGATCATCAATGATAAAATGGTGCTGGTGGAAGTTCGCGGTGTGCGTTTTCCCGCCTACACCGATCAGCTGGATTTTCCGTACTTCAAACAGTTTTCGAGCCAACCGCTGGTGGCACCCAAGAAGCCGGCCCGTAAATACATTGAAGACGTAAAGCCGGAGAAAAATGCTCCCCGCTACCAGGTAGAAGAAGGCGTTTGGTTGCTGCTGTTTCCGGTTTTCAGCAAAGATGTATTTGATGACGATGTGGTAGAAGCCCTGAAGCTGTACCTGGTGAACCAAACCAAACTAGGCTTGCGGTTTCAGTTTTGGCTGAACCTGCGTGGCGAACGTGAAATGGAACTTCAAAATGAGGTACCGGCCTTGCAGGATTTTTACCTGATGAATATTCCGTTTGAGGATTTGAACGACGCCCCCTCGTTCGAATTTGAATTCAGCCTGAAGCAAGCTGATAAACGCAAGGCCGATTATTTTGAAGCCGTGTACAAGCCCAAGGCGAAGCAGGTGTTCAAACAGATTAGCCAGTTGCAGCAGGAAGGCAAAGCGTTTTTTGCGCATCGCTTATTTGAGCGTTATCCCGAGAAGGAGCAGGATACCCTGCCACCCCTGCAAACCGATCCCTTTGCCAGTTTAGCCAAAGCCGGATTTAAAGTGGTAGCCGGCCGCAAGCTGCCTACCACCACGCCACCGCCGCCTTCAGTACTTGATCTGCATATCGAAAAGCTGACCGACGATTACCGGCAGATGAATGCATTGGAAAAACTGACCCTGCAATTGAAAACCTTTGAAAAGTGGATGGACCAGGTGGAGTTGCATCACCAAAAGCAGGTGTGGGTCATCCACGGCATTGGCAGTGGTAAGCTACGCGATGAACTGCACGAGCTGCTGAAACACCGCGATACAGTATCGAGATTTGTCAACCAATACCACCCCTGGTTTGGGCACGGTGCCACCGAAATTTTGCTGAAGTAATGCAGGCATTTTTTACAGCCTGATAGCAGTAGCCAGCGCCAGCTCTATCATGGGTGTCAGCGATTGCTCCCGCTGGTCGGCCGATATTTTTTCGTGCGTCGGTATCACATCACTCACCGTCAGCAGGCAGGCGGCTGTTTTGCCCAAATGTTGTGCATTGGCAAACAGGGCAAATGCTTCCATCTCTACGGCCACGCATGCATGCTTGTCAGCTATGGCTGGCAGGTCCATGCTTTTCCGATAAAAGATATCGCTGCAATGCACCGGCGCACTAATCAGGGGCTGGCCACGTTCGGCAGCTACGTCATTCAGCAGACCAAAAGCGGGGCCCGCCGGGGGTAGTGCTTCCTCTGGCATATCCCAGGCAAACCGGGCGAAGCTGCTTTCGCTGGCCGATAGCGATACATTTATCAGGTCATACAATTTGCGTTCGGTAGTGTAAGCACCGCAGGTACCTATCCGGATGATGTTTTGTACATCGTATTGGGTGTACAGTTCGTACGAGTAAATGCCGATAGAGGCACAGCCCATGCCGCTGGCACCCACGCTGATGCGATGGCCCTGGTAGTAGCCGGTGTAGAAGTACACGTTGCGGGTTTGGCTGACCAGCTCAGCATCGGTCAGGTATTGGTCGGCTATCAGCCTGGCACGCAGCGGATCGCCAGGCATTAGAATACTGGGTGCAATGCTACCGGGTGCAGCGCTGATGTGGATACTCATACTCAACTATTTCGGCTGCAATATAGCAAGCGGCATTACTCGCCGGTCATTGGCATTGGCCAGCAGTACTTTCAAAACTGCGGATCATCGTAAAAGCCTTCGTGCAAACCAAAATGTCGCTCTGGCGCTTGTTCATCCAGCGCATGAAACTGTCGCGGACTCAGCCCGGTTAGCTGTTGGTACGACTTGGCCAGGTGCTGATAATCGTGGTAGCCACAAGCCATGGCAATGCGAAGCCAGCTGTAGTGGGGCTTCGAATTGCGCAGGCGAAAGGCTTTGTCGAACCGGGCAATTTGCTGGTACTGCTTGGGCGATACGCCAGTGTGCGAATAAAACACCCGCTCCAGCTGCCGGTGACTCAGGCAGGCTTCACTGGCCAGTTGGTCGATGCTCCAGCGGGTGGCCATTTGCTGAAAGCGGCGAATAGCGTCATCGGCCACCGTGCTGTTGGGCCTTGTTTGGGCCAGCAGTTGGCGCACAAAGGCATTAGCCACCTCCAGCATGGCGTGGTAGCTGCCGGCCGCTGCCAGTTGCTCGGTTACATCGGCTACCTGCGAGCCTAATAGCAGGCTGGCATCGATGTATTCATTGGTAAGCTCGGTGGCCGGGCAGCCGAATAAACGCCGCAGGGCACCGGTATAAAACACAATTTGAAACACCAGGAACCGATGCCCGATACTGCGCTGCGTCACTTCGGTAAACTGGCCATAGAGCACCGCCCGGTGGTGGGCTTCCTGGCGCTGGCTGCTGCTGTAGCTGGCCACCTCTGTATCGAACGGGTAAAAGGCGAGACAGTGCTCCGGCCGGGGCGGATACGCTTTAGCAGGCAAAGTAGCAGCCGCATCAAACTCGAAATGAACAATGCGGTACAACTGCACGACCTGTTGCACATCTGGTGGCGGTATGTAGTCTTTTAGTAGCAATGCAGTACCAATACCGGGTAAGATAACTATTGCAACACAGATGACCGCTACAGGGAAAGCGGCGGCCCGACTATTTTCATGCCATGCGCCTCATGAATGCGCTGTGCTTCGGCCGGATCGGGCGGGCCCGGCAGTTGGCTCATGGCTTTAAAGAACTCTTCCATTTGCCCGGCGGGCTGCAGCAGGTAAATCAGGCGACCCTTGGGAGTAAGTTGTAACCAGGTGTGTGGAATGCCCCTTGGCAAAAAAATGGTATCGCCCGGCTGCAACTCATGCTGCTGACTGCCTACCACAAACCGGTAGCGCCCTTCTATCACGGTAAACATTTCGTCCTGATGATAGTGAACGTGCAGGGGAGGACCGATCATGGCATGGCCGGTGTAGTCGAACATGGCTAGCTGGCCGTTGGTATCGCTGCCGGCTACTTTCAGGTCGTTGGGGTGCAGTCCCATAAAGACGGGGCTATTGCCAAAGCGGCTTTTGCCTGCGGCTACTACAAACGGGGTGGCATCGGCTGCGGCAGGCATGGCCAGTGCCCGGGTGCCAAGGGCCAGGGCGGCACCGG
>CANHEC010000312.1 GCA_947459455.1 Chitinophagaceae bacterium | reverse complement strand
GGAGCAGATGATTTATCACGCACAGTGCGTAGTGCGTGGTGTGGGCCGCAGCCTGATAGTGGTAGACATGCCTTTCGGTAGTTACCAAAGCAATAGCGACATTGCACTTGCCTCTGCCATCCGCATCATGAAAGAAACTGGCGGACATAGCATCAAAATGGAGGGAGGCAGCGAAATACTCGATAGCATACAAAAAGTCGTAGCAGCAGGCATTCCGGTGATGGGGCATCTGGGTCTTACACCACAAAGCATTTATAAGTTTGGCACCTACGCTGTACGGGCCAAAGAAGAAGCCGAAGCAGAAAAACTACTGGCCGACGCACAGGCGCTGCAAGCAGCCGGCTGCTTTGCGCTGGTGTTGGAAAAAATTCCGGCAACACTGGCTCGCCAGGTTTCCCAATCGCTGCACATACCCACCATTGGTATAGGTGCAGGCGTACACACCGATGGACAGGTACTGGTGATGCATGATATGTTGGGCATCAATACCGAATTCAAGCCACGCTTTTTGCGTCAGTACCTGCAGTTACATGCGCAAATTACCGACGCAGTGCAGCAGTACATCGCCGATGTAAAGGCAGCTGACTTCCCGAGCGAAGCAGAGTCGTACTAGACGGCGAAACCGGCACGGGCAGCAAGTGCCGCATGGTTGGGGCGGCGAAAAAAAACGCTGCTGGCGATAACTGATTGAAAAAATAATGGCTGACTGACCCCTCTGTTCATCAAAGGACATCAATCAGCAGGAATCAGGGTAACCATAGTTCTATATAATGCTCCAGGTCTTTGCAAAAGGATTCATTGTCTTTGTGGTCCTCAAATAACTTTTGTACGCCTTCTGTCTCTTTTTTACTTTCAATAATCGCCTTTGTGAGCGGTATATTTTGATGCACCCAGTTCATACGCAGCGCATGCCTGCGCAAAAAGCTGATGACCATTGCTGCCTTGATATCACTTTTATACGGTAGCAATTTTGTAAAGAGTCGCTGCAGTTCTTCCAACTCCCTTCGGTATTCCCAGGGATTGAACCGGGCCTCTTCCAACTGTTTTCTCACAGGTGATAAAGTATGCATCATAAAACAGAGTATAACCAATAAGACCAGCATCAAGCCGTCAAAAGAATGCTGACCGGCAACTCTTATCATCGCCGGTCAGCGGCGTTAAAGGGCGGGTTTCTGCTTTTCATAGGCAAGCATTGGGTACAAAAAATCTGCACTGCCCAATCAGCAAATAGCTACTGATAGGTGCATGCCGCCTGCGAGTCATCGCCTGCTGTTATCTGCCTAAAACCTTCATGGCTGGTACACCTACCTCTTTTTGGCAGTGCACTTCTTTGAGCCAAAGCAATGCTGTGGTCAGTCGTGTGTATGACACGACTCAATAAACAGCTTGAAAAACAAAAACCGAATTTGGTGATGCCCGAAATTGTAACAGCCAAACCACATCACCAGTATATGGTTAAAAGAAAAACGCAGCGTGCAGGTCAGGGTATTGAAGGGCTTCTGAGGGCAGCTGCTGCCATAACGGGCACCGAGAACAAAGTAAGTTTATGGACATTCAAAAAACAATGACCATAGTTATGAAAAACCCTTGCATAAGTGACACTAAATCAGCCACAGGCTTGCATGTCTGATGTACATGTATTAGCTTCAAAAGCGTATCACTGTTCATCCAAATCTTAAACAATAAAACAATGCAACCAGGCGCTTTTTCTATTAGTTTACATGTCAAAGACATTGCGGTGTCGCGGGCCTTTTACGAGCAGTTGGGCTTTACAGTTTTTGCAGGCCAGCAGGATCAGAACTGGTTGATCATGAAGAATGGATCAACCGTTATCGGATTGTTTCAAGGAATGCTGGGCAGCAACACACTTACGTTTAATCCGGGCTGGGATGCCAATGCCCAACCGGTCGATCCTTTTGATGATGTGCGCACCATACAGCAGCATCTATTGGCTGCCGGCATCCCGCTCACTCGGCAGGCCGATCCTGATGGAACAGGTCCCGACTACATTACGCTCACAGATCCGGATGGCAATCAGATCCTGATTGACCAGCACCGCTAGAATTATTTTCCCCGCAGTGCTTTTACCTCGGCAGGTGTAATGGCCGAGGCTTTGTTGCCAAAACTGTTGCGTATGTAAGTAAGTACATCAGCTATTTGCTGATCGGAGAGGCTGGCTTGCGCAGGCATAGGATTGGCATACTCTTCTCCATTCACCGTTATCGGATCGTTCAGCCCTTTCAGCACTACATTGATCAGTCGCTTCTTATCACCGGTTACCCAGTCAGTTTTCTGAAGCGGCGGGTTCAGGCCTGGCACACCACTGCCATCGGTCATGTGGCAGCTCAGGCATACTTGCCCATACACTTTTTTACCGGCCTCATAGTTGGCAGGTTTGCTGTTGCCCCCTTGCAAAAAGGCGGCCAACCCGGTACCGAGCAGGGCAGTCGTCAGTATTAGTTTTTTCATGGCTGTCTCTTTTGTTCTTCTGTTTCACCATTGCTTGCGCTGGTAGCAAAAATGCAGCTGGCACAGGGTTTGGCCCAAAAAAAGACCAATACTCCACTTTGACGCATGGTTGCATCACCCCTTCCACCTGATCTCCCACACACGGCCCTGCCGCGAATCGCTGATGAGCAGCCCGCCATCGGGCGTTTGCTCCAGGCCGCATGGGCGGTAGCGGGCCTCGCCGGTGCTCATGATGAATTCCTTTTGGGTAAAGCCATCCGCAAAGATTTCATAAGGCCCGGTAGGCTTGCCATTTTTCATGGGCACAAATGCCACGCAATAGCCAGCCTGCCGCTGTGGTGCCCGGTTCCAACTGCCATGAAAAGCAATGAAAGCACCATGCCGGTACCGCTCGGGAAACTGGTTGCCCGTGTAAAACAGCACGGCATTGGGGCCCCAATGTGCCGGAAACACCGCCAACGGTTGGCCTTTGCCAGCGCAGCGCTCCTGCTGTTTGCCATCGCCGCCAAACTCTGGCGCTAATACTTTTTTGCCCTGCTGCCCATCGTAGTAGCAATAGGGCCAGCCAAAATCGCTTCCCTGAGTGGCCATAAAAAACTCCTCGGCAGGCAGCTCCGCATTTTGCTCATCATTGTACATCTGCGGGTACAGTTGGCTCAGCTGATCGCGGCCGTGCTGCATTACAAAAAGCTCGTTTACTTCTGTATTCCAGTCGAGGCCCACTACGTTGCGCAGGCCGGTGGCATAGCGCTGGCCCTGCTGGTAGCGTTGGTTGGGCACATCGGCTTTAAATCGCCAGATGCCGCCCGCCGAATCCAGAATGGGGCAAGGATCCATACCGGGTGAGCCCTTGGTACGGTCGGCCACCTGGCAGGCATTGCTGGGTGCCCCAATATTCACATACAGGTAGCCGGCATTATCCATGGCAATGGATTTGCTGGCATGCTGGCGGCGGCTCCAAAGGCCTTCCACAATGGTTTGCTGGCTCAGCGTATCCACCGTACCGGCGGCGTTCATTTTGTACCGGTATACTGCCTCATCGCTGCTGCAGTACAGGTAGCCACCATGTACCAATATGCCCGTGCCAATATAGTTGCCAAAAGCTGCTACTACCGCATACTTACCCTGCGCATTGCGCCGCAGTTGGTACACTCCCTTGCCATTTTTCAGGCGCTCCAGCTTTACAAACACATCGCCATTGGGCGCCACAGCCAGGTGGCGGTTGCGGCCCAGCGAGTCCAGCACCACCCTGGCCTCAAAACGGGGTGCCAGCATTAAATCGGCCGAAGGCTGCAGCGGGCTGTCTTCGTGCACGGTACGGCCGCTGCGAAATGCGAAAACGAGCACAGCAGCGCCCAGCAATGCCGCGATAGAGAAGGGGGTACGCATCATATCAGGTAAAAATTAAAGATTGAATAACACCAGCTGATAAAGAGCTGAATAGCCAGCAAAAATGAGATAAGACGACATACCATCCGCGTCCCATTTGCTGCCCGCCGCTGTGGCCGCCTATATTTGCCCGCAAGATTTTCTCTTCTGTATGTATTCTTTTTTGAGACGCTTTACCGGCAAGGCCTTGTGGCTATTGCCTGTTGTATTTGCTTTTTTTTCGGCGCAGGCACAACCCGATAGCCTGGGCAGCAGCCTT
>CANHEC010000311.1 GCA_947459455.1 Chitinophagaceae bacterium | reverse complement strand
GAGGACCTGTATCCATTTCAGCAGGGTCACATTGGCCGGGTCGGTCATTAGTTTGGACAAATCGGGGCTGGCCATGCCGCCGCCGGCCAGCAGTACAATGGCCCCCAGTATAGAGCCGATGATGAGGCCGCCGCCAGCAAAGCCCAGCAGCATGCCAAATTGTGCCGGGGGCGCATAGCCTTTGTTCCAAAGCGTTTGTTGCATGCTGCAAAGAAAAGGCGAACGGGCAAATGGGTACCAGCTGGCACTAAGATGGCGTTAATGTAAGGCGGTACTGCCCGATGCTGCCGCCGGTTTGCTACCTTTCGGTTTCGCTATGGTGCCCGATGTTTCCAGAGAAGTACAGTTCCGTTTCAGCCGCAGTGGTGGGGCTGGCGGCCAGCACGTGAACAAGGTAGAAACGGCGGCGACGGCGTTTTGGAGCATCAGCGAATCGCAGTTGCTAACCGCCGAACAGCGGCAGCTGCTGCGGGACAAGCTGGCGCACCGCCTGGCCGAGGGCGGGGTGCTGATTGTAAAAAGCCAGGAGCACCGCACCCAACTCGCCAACAAAGAGGCGGCACTGAAAAAGCTGCAGGCCCTGGTGCAAAAAAGCCTGGCGCAGCGCAAGCCCCGCATAGCCACCCGGGTCAGCAAGGCCTCGAAAGAGCGAAGGCTGCAGCAGAAAAAGCAGCGAAGTGAAGTAAAAAAAGGTCGTAATAAACAAAACTGGCAATGATGCAACGGACTACCTGGAACCTGCTGCTGGCCGCCGTGCTGCTGTGTGCGGTGCAGGCCTGCAAAAAAACCGAGCGGCAGCGCCACGAGCTGGCGGTGAGCATAGGGCATACGGCAGGGGCAAGCCCATTGGCGCTGGGCACATCGCTTACTACCCCCGCTGGCGATCCGCTGACCATCAATGTGTTTCGCTACTACCTCTCCAATTTTTCGGTGCTGTACCGCAATGGTGGCGAGCAGGCCCTGCCCGAAACGTATTTCCTGGTAGACCAGGCGCAGCCGGCCAGTCAGCGGTTCAGCCTCTTCATTCCATCGGGCGAAGTAGCCGAGCTGCGCTTTTGGATAGGGGTAGACAGCACCCGCAATGTGAGCGGCGTGCAAACCGGCGCCCTCGACCCCGCCAATGGCATGTTTTGGACCTGGAACAGCGGCTACATTTTTGCCAAGCTGGAGGGCCGCAGTGCTGTGAGCCCGGCGCCGCTGGGGGCCGTTACCTACCACATTGGCGGCTTTAGAACCGGCCAGAATGCCCTGCGCCAGGTGCGGCTGGTGCTGCCCACTGCGCTGCTGGTAGATGGTACGGCCCTGCGGGAGCTGGTACTATCGGCCGATGTGATGAAATGGTTTAGCGGCGCTACCGACCTGCGGCTGGCTACCGAGCCATTTACCATGGAGCCGGGGCCGCTGGCACTAAAGGTGGCCGACAACTATGCCCGCATGTTTGTGTTGAAAGAAGTGAAGTGAGCCGATGAAAAAAAAACTGGTCATAATCACCCTGTTGTTGCTGCCTTTGCTGGCGCCATTGGCCTGCCGCAAAAAGGACAGCAATTTTGGGCGTACCGCTACCCCGGTGGCGCTGGCCGTGCCGCCGGGCTGGCCGCAGCCGGTGTACAATGTTGCCGATAACCCGCTGACGGCCGAAGGCATTGAGCTGGGCCGCAAACTATTTTACGACGGCCGCCTGAGCCAGGACGGCAATTTTCCCTGCGCCAGCTGCCACCAGCAGCCGGCGGCCTTTGGCACTTTTGCCCACGACCTGAGCCACGGCTTTAATAACAGCCATACGCTGCGCAATGCACCGCCGCTGCAAAACCTGGCCTGGCACCGCGAGTTTCACCACGATGGGGGCATTACCCACCTCGATCTGCAGCCGCTGGCACCCATTACCAACCCGCTGGAAATGGCCGAAACCATTGAGAATGTGCTGAACAAGCTGCGGGCCGATGCGGCCTACCGGCAGGCTTTCCGGGCGGCCTTTGGCAGCGAGGAAATCACCACGCAGCGCATGACCCGGGCCCTCAGCCAGTTTATGCTTACGATGGTAAGTGCCGATAGCAAGTACGACCGTGTAAAGCGGGGCGAGGCCAGCTTTAACCTGCCCGAAAGCCTGGGCTACGACATCTTTAAAGCCAAGTGTGCTACCTGCCACCAGGAGCCTTTGTTTACCGACCTCAGCTACCGCAACAATGGTCTTCCCATCGATCGGGTGCTGCAGGATTTCGGGCGGATGCGCATTACTAAAAATCCGGCCGACAGCCTCAAGTTCAAGGTGCCTTCGCTGCGCAATGTGATGGTGACCAACTACTACGGCCACGACGGTCGGTTCTTCGATATTTTTCAGGTGCTGGAACACTACAACACCGGCGTGGTAAATGGCCCCACTACCGACCCGCTGCTCCGAAACAAACTGCCCCTCTCCAATTTTGAAAAGGGGCAGCTGGTAGCGTTTCTCAGTACGCTGACCGATTCGGCATTTTTAAGAAACGGTAAGCTGGCGCAGCCCTAGCCATTGCTGGTAGCGGGGGGCGCAGCAGCACCGGGTGCATTCTTCCGCATTTCTTCCAGCTTCTTGCGTTCTTCGTCGGCTGCTTTGCTGGCGGCTTCCTGCTCTTTTTTGTTTTGCTCCATGTCCTTCTGCAGGCTCTCCAGCTTTTTCTGCATCGAGGCATAGTCCGATTGCAGGTCTTTCAGCTTGCGTTCGGCTTTCAGCAGTGCTGCCTCCTGCAGGCCTACCAGTCTGCCATGTTCGCCCTTGCTTACATGCCCTTGCAAATCGGCCAGCAGCAGTGCACCTGTGCCGGCAGCGGCCACTGTAGCTGCTTTCACGGCGTCTTTCTCTGGTTTCTTATCTGGTATTTTGCCGGGCTCGGTCGTAATGGTGTATACGGTGGCCTTGTCTTTTTCCTTTTTGCTGCGGTTGTCTACCAGTATCATCAGGTCTACCGGGCTACCATTGTGTACCTGTGGCAGCTGCACCGACCGGTAAATCAAAAACCCTTTGCGGCTATCGGCCTTGTAGCCACGGCTTTTCATGTACTCTATCACTGCATTGCTCACCACATCGGGGGTGGCATCGTAGTCGGTCACGGTGCAGGGGTACTCTATGCCATTGAACTCAATGGTGCCATGGCGGCTGGGGTGCTGTGGAGTTTGGGCCAGTTGGGCGCTGGCAGCCACGGCCAGGCAGCAAATGGCCAGCAGGGTGCTGACATGTTTTTTCATGAGGAGGGTCGATTGGTGTCGTTAAAAATAGGCATTCGGCCGCGGTACTGATAAAGGCCAATGCTGGCGCCATGGGCTAGAATGGTACTTTAGCAGCAAATTCAGGTAAATTTTGGGTAGTGTAAAAAAGCTGGCCGGTCAAACGCTGTGGTATGGAGTGCCCACCATTGCCAGCCGTTTTTTGGGTTATATCCTGTCGGTATTTCTTTTCAGGTGGTATGGCCCGGTGCAAACCGCCGATATCACCCAGATATACGCCATCATTCCGTTTTTAAATGTCGTGTTTACCTACGGCCTCGAGACCGCTTACTTCCGTTTTTCGGCACAGGAGCCCGAGCAAAAGCTGTTCAATACACTGAGCGTTTCCATGCTCGTCAGCACCGTGTTGCTGACTGCGCTGTTGTTGCTGTTTTCGGGGCAGCTGGCGGGTTGGGCGGCGCTGGCCGATCATCCGGAGTATTTCCGCTGGATGCTGTATGTGCTGTTTTTCGATACGCTGTCGGTCATTTCGTTTGCCCGCCTTCGGCAGCAGCAGCGGCCACGCCAGTATGCTTTTGTAAAAGTGTTTACCGTGCTGCTCACGCTGGGTATCAGCGTATACTATCTGCGTTTTTGTCCGCAGCGCTATGCGGTCAATCCGGCCGATCCCTGGCTGTGGTTTTACCAGCCGCAAATTGGCATTGGCTACTATGTGCTGGCCAATGCGGTAGCCAGTGCAGCCGCTTTGCTGTTGCTGCTGCCAGTGTGGAAAGGATTCAGCTGGCAGTTTGATACGGCGCTGTGGAAGCGGGTGCTGCGCTACAGTTATCCGCTCATCATTGTGGGTTTTGGTGGCATGATCAATGAAATGCTGAGCCGCCTGATATACGTGCACGTGCTCGATCTGCCGCTGGCAGAAGAAAAGAGGCAGCTG
>CANHEC010000310.1 GCA_947459455.1 Chitinophagaceae bacterium | reverse complement strand
CCTTACCACACAAATACTACACGATGAAGGCATCATCCGCATTTGACCAGCTGACCGCAGCCGATATCGACCGCATCATTGAAATGGCGTGGGAAGACCGGACACCCTTCGAAGCCATCGCCGCACAGTTTGGCCTGGCGGAGCAAGCTGTGATAGCCCTGATGCGCCGCGAAATGAAAGCCAGCAGCTTTCGGCTTTGGCGCAGCCGCGTACAAGGCCGCAGCACCAAGCACCAGGCAATGCGCAGTCCCGAAGTAGATCGATTTAAATGCAGCCGCCAGCGCAGCATTTAGCTCAATAAAATCAGCAAGCGCTGAGCCATTAGCAACAGCAGCAACACGATTGAACAGAGAGAACAAGCGAATCATGAATTTTCCAACGCCTCCATTACCTACCGACTACGATAGCCTGCTGAAACGCATCGACAGCATCGATCCCATTCGCTATGGCAAAAGCCGCAACTTCATCGATGGCGCGGTTACCTATTTATCGCCATACATCAGTCGCGGCATCATCAGCACCCGGCAGGTGTACCAGGCCATGCTGGCCAAAGGCTACAAGCTGTACCAGATCGAAAAATTTGCCAGCGAGCTGGCGTGGCGAGATTATTTCCAGCAAGTGTACCGGGCCATTGGGCCGCGTTTGTTTACCGACATCAAGCAACCACAACAGCTGGTAGCC
The DNA here is from genome assembly GCA_947459455.1 of Chitinophagaceae bacterium. Classification (GTDB taxonomy): domain Bacteria; phylum Bacteroidota; class Bacteroidia; order Chitinophagales; family Chitinophagaceae; genus Phnomibacter. Next base: position 3,454 of record CANHEC010000310.1, on the reverse strand, counting down.
CATCATCAACTGCCGCTGGCGCTGCAGCAGGCCAGCACCGGCATTGAAGCCATTGATGCAGGCATACAGCACCTGTACCAAACAGGCTATATGCACAATCACCTGCGCATGTATACGGCCAGCGTGACCTGCAATATTGGCCGGGCCCACTGGCTGCAGCCTGGCCGCTGGCTGTACTACCACCTGCTGGATGCCGACCTGGCCAGCAACCACTGCAGCTGGCAATGGGTAGCCGGCGCCTTTAGCAGCAAACGATACTTTGCCAATCAGGAAAACATCAACAAATACACCGGCAGCCGGCAGCTACGCAGCTACCTCGATACCAGCTACGACCTGCTGCCCGAACTGCCCGTGCCTGCCGAATGGCAGGCCAGCACCCGCTTTGAGCCTGTGACGCCGCTGCCCCCCAGCGATGCATTGCCGGTGCTGCAGTCCGGCCAGCAAGTATTTTTGTATCATCACTACAACCTCGACCCCACCTGGCGTGCCGATGAAGATAGCTTACGCATCCTGCTGCTCGAGCCATCGCACTTTCAGCAGCATCCGCTGGGCCAGCGTCCGTTGGACTTTGTGCTTCATTGGGCCCGCCGCATCAGCGGATTAAGGGTATTTACCGGCGAAGTGGCAGAACTGGCCACGGCCATGCAAACCACAACGGCACAACTAAACAAACAGGCCATCTACCGCGAACATCCTGCTTTTGGCCATTGGCCCGGTCAGGCCGATGCTCGCCCGTGGCTGGTGCCCGAAGTGCAGGGCTATTTCCCCTCGTTTTTTGCCTACTGGAAAAAAGTACAGCAGCGGCTATAGCCCTTTTGCCGGTTCGGATAATGATGCGCATATTGCGAGGGCAACCAGCTTGTTCTCTCATGCGTATCACCCATATCCACATTTACCGTTTTTCCATCCCCATGGTGCCATTTACCATTGCCACCGGCACCATGCGCTTTGCCCAAAACATGCTGGTGCATGTGCACACCGAGGGTGGGTTGAAAGGCGTGGGTGAATGCTCGGCTTTTCCGATGATAGCCGGCGAAACGCAGGATACCTGCCTGGTGCTAGCCAAAGAATTTGCGCAGCTGTGGAAAGGCAAAGATGCCAGCGATATGCCGGCACGCCTGGCCGAACTGGATGCGTTTGTAGCCGGCAACCACACAGCCAAAAGCGCCTTCGATATGGCCCTGTACGACCTGGCTGCCAAAGCAGCCAGCCAACCGCTGTACCAATACCTCGGCGGCACCTATTTCGAGCCCGAAAGTGACCTCACCATTGGTATTGGCAGCGCCGAAGACATGGCAGCGCAGGCCATCGATTTTGTCAGCAACAAGCAAGCCCGTATTCTGAAAGTGAAGCTGGGCAAGCAACCGGCAGATGATATCCTGCGCATGCAGGCCATCCGGCAGGCGGTAGGCCCCGAAATAGGCCTGCGCATTGATGCCAACCAGGGCTGGGATTTTGAAGGGGCGGTGTACGCACTGACCGGCATGCAGTCGCTCGGCATCGAATTTTGCGAGCAGCCGATGTCTAAACTGCTCGATGAAAAAATGCCATCGCTGCGCCGCATCAGCAGCATCCCCATCATGGCCGATGAAAGCGTATTCAGCCACCACGATGCGCTGCGCCTCATCAGGCAGCATGCCTGCGATTATATCAACATCAAGCTGAGCAAAGCCGGTGGTATAGCCGAAGCGCAGCGCATACATGCCGTGTGTGCCGAAGCGGGCATTGCCAACATGATGGGCGGTATGCTGGAAAGCCGCATAGCCCTGAGTGCTAACGTGCACCTGGCGCTGGCCTGCCCCAATATTCGCTTTTACGACATGGACACCTGCCTGCTGGGCCACCTGCAAGACCCGGTTGTAGATGGGGTAAAATTTACCGGCATGCGCCTGGCTGTACCGCAGCTGCCAGGCATTGGTGCCGATGTAGACCCGGCCTTTCTGGCGCAGTGCGAAAACTGGATAGTGTAACGCGGCTGATTACAGCAGGGGCGCTTCTTTCTGCTGGTCCAGCTTGTCCATTTCCAAAATGGTGGCCATGCCATCTTCGCTTTCGCGAAACATGGGCACGAAGCGCTTGCCATGATCTACTTCATGATAAGTGTAGCTGGTTCGCTGCTGCACATTGGCACTGTATACATCATCAAAGGCCCGCACCAGCACGTATATCTCTACATCGGCGGCAGCAAAATCTTCGGCCTGCAAGCCCCACAGCGGACTCTGCTCATTTATCGGATGCACTACGGTAAAATTCATGGGTAGGCTATCGATTTGCGACCTTTCGAGCGGCAGATTAAAAAATTGGTATTGGCCCCCTTGTGCTTCGGGCATTTTCATAGCCAGGCTCACCTTTACTTCTACATTGGTCAGCGTGTGTTTTTCTTTGAGTGCTACAAACCGAAACATGAGGCCGGTGATACCCTGATAAGGTGCTACAACTGCCCGGCGAGTAAACTGCAGGTTGGCCCGCGGCCTTACAAAGCGGCCGTACAGCATACCGGTAGCCCAGGCAAAACTCAGAAAGCCGCTCATGGCCTCTACACCAGCTACAAACGATGCGAGATCACCCATGGGATTGACCCGGCCATAACCGACGGTGGTAAACGTGTGCAGGCTGAAATAAAATAGCTCTTTGGCTTTGCCCCACGCATCCGTTGGCACATAGCCCATAAAACTATCGAAGCCAATGGCCAGATAGATGAGCGTAAACAGCAGGTTCATGGCCAGAAAAAAACAGAACACGATGAGCAAAAACTGCCAGGTGGGCACATTGAGCATGGTGTAGTACATGCTGAACCAACGCAAACGCCCCCCGCCCTCGCGGCGGATATTGAAGGTGCCATCTCTGTTGACAAAACGGCCACCATGAATGGTTGAATTATTGCCAAAGCCTGTGTCATGGTTGGCACGGGCAAATGGATTGAACGAACGAAAACCTGTCATAAAAATTTCCCGACTCTAAATTACTGGCTGAAAGCATCATATCCGCTGTTGCTATACCGATGCTTCATTCAAGCGAGGCACCTACCTTTATTCACTATTCTGTAAGCATATGAAAAAGATCCGATTGCTTTGGTTGCTGCTGGCTGCTCCGGCACTGCTGCCAGCACAAGAGGTAGCCCTCATTCCGCAGCCTGCCTATCTGAAGCAAGACAAAGGCAACTATACACTGCCACAAGACCTGACCATACAGGTGCCGGCCCGCAGCGAAGGCATCGGCCGAATTGCCAGCTTGCTGGCTGCACAATTGCAGCAAAGCACCGGCCGCCAAAGCAAAATCAACAACAACTTCAGCAAGGCCGATATCAGTTTTGCCTTGCTGGAGCAGCCTTTGCCCAAACTAGGCAGCGAAGGCTATATGATACAGGTAAGCGACAAAGGCATCAGCCTGAAAGCCAACCAGGAAGCCGGACTCTTTTACAGCGTGCAAACCTTGCTACAGCTGCTGCCGTCGG